>JAAGZN010000934.1 GCA_024206165.1 Bacteroidota bacterium | reverse complement strand
CTCCCGCAGTAAATCAAGTCCAGACCTCCCCGACGTAGATCAAGACAATACCTCCCCAATGTAAATGAAGACTAGACCTCCTGCAGTATATGAAGTCCAGACCTCCCCGAGGTAAATGAAGTTAATACCTCCACAATGTAAATTAAGTCTCTACCTCCCCAAGGTAAATTAAGTCCGACCTCCCCGATGTAAATGAAGTCCAGACCTCCCTGAGGTAAATGAAATCCAGACATCCCTGAGGTAAATTAAGTCCCCAAACTTGTCACATTGTTGACCATAACAAACAAAGCTCCACAAACAATTGCTGAACATCAACAGTTTAGTACTGAGTATTGAGTATTGAGTACTGAGTACTGAGTTCTCAGTACTGTGTACTGTGTACAGAGAGTACTGAGTACTGAGTACTGAGTACTTATTACTGAGTACTGAGTACTGAGAGTACTGAGTACTGAGTAATGAATACTGAGTACTGTATACTGAGTACTGAGAGTACTGAGTACTGAGTACTGCAAGTACTGAGTACTGAGTACTCAGTACTCAGTACTCTCAGTACTGAGTTCTGAGTACTGAGTACTGAGTACTGACTACTGAGTACTGAGAGTACTGAGTACTGAGTAATGAATACTGAGTACTGTATACTG
>JAAGZN010000933.1 GCA_024206165.1 Bacteroidota bacterium | reverse complement strand
TGAAATATTTCATTTTAAAAGCATATAAAGGAGATACATAAAGATATAGTTGTGATATTGAGAATACTGGAAGACCAATGTAGTGATCAATTTACAACGAATGTAAGTATGCCTGAATTTTGTGGGCAAATTGTCCTTCGTTGATTGAACAAATATTAGTTGATAAGTACAAGGTAGCTGAATTTGATGAGATATTATATGGTTATCTATAATGTTGGCTGCATAGGAATATCCTGTAAAGTAAAAACAAATGAGAAGGAAAGGTGAATTTACAGGGACGGAACTATTGTAAAACGTAAGTTTACAACGTTTTGGAGCAAACGGAATCGTTTTATTCCATGGGAAATGCGTACTTTATAAGAAATTGAGGAGAACTATTATTGCAGGGCTAATTTTTCACTAAGTTTCATGGGGAACTATAAGAAACCATCCAAGTAATAAGTTCTAAGCTGTTCCCATGGACAGAACTATTGTAATACGTAAGTTTACAACGTTTTGGAGCAAACGGAATCGTTTCATTCCATTAGAAATGCGTACTTTATAAGAAATTGAGGTGAACTCTTATTGCGGGGCTTAGTTTTCACTAAGTCTTAATTGAAACTAAAAGAAACCCTCGGTGTAATAAG
>JAAGZN010000932.1 GCA_024206165.1 Bacteroidota bacterium | reverse complement strand
CGTTTTATGGTGTAATTTCATATTTTAGATTTTCCGTAACCCCCAATTCATAGGGGTTTCCCCCACCTACCTAGCGCATTCACTAATTTTTTTTAACAAATGTCCATTCTGGACAACATATTTTTTTTGTGTCAGTGCCTAGGTTGCTTAATATCTTGTTCTATTACTACTGAGCTCTTTGTTCTCCGTGAGATGTGGAAATATGACCCTGAGGTCATATTTCCATAGGTTTTCAAATTTGACCATATTAGATCCACCTTCAGTTTTTTGATTTCAAAGTCGTTTTATGGTGTAATTTCATATTTTAGATTTTCCGTAACCCCCAATTCATAGGGGTTTCCCCCACCTACCTAGCGTATTCACAAAAAATCTTTAACAAATGTGCATTCCAGACAACATTTTTTTTTTTTTTTTTTTTTTTTTTTTTTTTTTTTTTTTTTTTTTTTTTTTTTTTTTTTTTTTTTTTTTTTTTTTTTTTTTTTTTTTTTTTTTTTTTTTTTTTTTTTTTTTTTTTTTTTTTTTTTTTTT
>JAAGZN010000931.1 GCA_024206165.1 Bacteroidota bacterium | reverse complement strand
TGAGTTTGAATGTGCATGCAGAGAGGAGGAATTCTTCAAACAAATTAATTGATATACCATGAGAAAACACTGATGTCTGAAGTTGAGTTATTCCACATAATTCACCCGATTATACACTAGCATAACACATGCGACGTCGTGTTGGTAGATCTCGTGCAACACTTTCATGAATAATTCAGTGAGTTCGTTGTGGAGTAAAACTATTGAAGTTTGCTGAAAAACAACATGCTTCTGATAAGGTTTAAACAAAACAATTTTCCACTTAGTTGCTTTATTTGCTCTCCACTATCAATTAACAGCGCTTGTTGCTTATCTGTTCAATTAAAGCCTTGGGCTTGGGCAGGGGGACTTGGGAACATAGCAGGGGGTAACATCGGTCAGATTTATCTGTATCCATAACAATCCACTATTCTGATTTTTAACATTGAATGGTATAGTTAAGAGTCTTAGCTTGCTTGTTGCTATTAGATACAAACTGTGAGTTGAATGAGAGGCAAGACTGGTAGCTTTTCGTTTTGATAGATTCAACATAGACTTATTACATGAATCTCAGTAATCGCTCTTCATGAAACTGAGGCTAGCACTAAACCGAATCTGCTCATTTTGGTAGATTGAGCGTTCGTTGAATCTATAAATACAGTAGAATCCCGATAACTCGAACAAGCAAGGGACGATCAAAATAGTTCGAGTTAACGAATGTTCGAGTTATCGAGGCTCTTTATAACATGAATAAGGCTCAAGGGGAATGCCAAATCTGTTCGAGTTAGCGAGAGTTCGAGTTATCGCATGTTCGAGTTATCGGGATTCTACTGTAATACCAATGAGGGTCGTATAGGGGTTCCAGGGAACAGGGGAACATGTCCAAAATAAAAAGGAACAAAGGAAC
>JAAGZN010000930.1 GCA_024206165.1 Bacteroidota bacterium | reverse complement strand
CCCCTGAACAGTCCTGGGTGGATTAAAAGCCTATTTGGAACCATTAATTTCGGGCAAATTTTGACCAAAAACCATGGCCTAACCATCAGGCTTTTTTTCTAAATTTTGGGTGTTTTTGAAGGGGTTCCTTTTACTAATTTGATGCATTTCCTAAGGCTATTATAGCCTGATATTGCCCCCCAAACAGCCCTGGGTATATTAAAAGCCTATTTGGAACCATTAATATCGGGCAAAATTTGACCAAAAACCATGGGCTAACCATCAGGCTTTTTACTAAATTTTGGGTGTTTTTGAAGGGGTTCCTTTTACTGATTCGATGCATTTCCTAAGGCTATCATAGCCTGATATTGCTCCCTGAACAGTCCTGGGTAGATTAAAAGCCTATTTGCAAACATTAATATCGGGCAAAATTTGACCAAAAACCATGGGCTAACCATCAGGTTTCTTTAAAAGTTTTGGGCGATTTTGAAGGAAACTTTTTGGGGGATTTGATGCATTTCCTAAGGATATTATAGCCTAATATTGCTCCCTGAACAGTCCTGGGTAGATTAAAAGCCTATTTGGAACCATTAATATCGGGCAAAATTTGACCCAAAACCATGGGCTAACCATCAGGCTTTTTACTAAATTTTGGGTGTTTTTGAAGGGGTTCCTTTTACTGATT
>JAAGZN010000929.1 GCA_024206165.1 Bacteroidota bacterium | reverse complement strand
TACATGCAGGAGGAGCAGCAGTACGAGGAGGAGCGGCAGAGGTGCATCGACGCCGGGATGGCCAGGGAGGAGGCACTTAGGGACGCCGCGGCCGGCAACGACCTCATCCAGGAAGGCGAGGACAACGGCCAGGTGAATGTTCAGGAGGGTCAGGAGGAGCCCATGGAGGAGGAGGACACCCAGGCCGGTTTGCAAGAAGGAGAGAATGGTGGTCCGGAGGATTCCGACGGCGAGGAGGAGAATGAGCCCTCTGGAGGGGATGAGGCTGGGGACTACTCCGACTCTGAGCTGGAGGTCGAGGTCGACTCTGAGGACGAGGGGACTGAGCTGGAGGAGGTCAATGCAAGGCCCCCTGGAGGCAAGAAGCGCACGCGGAGTGGGGACTCGGGTCCGAGGCCGGTTGGGACGCCTTCTCAGATGGAGAGTAGCTCATTTCTTAATTGGGCACTAAATTATACTGTTCCCGTTGCAGGCGCAGGTCGACCCAAATGACCCTCAGGAGGGAACCTCGGGAACGCAGCGG
>JAAGZN010000928.1 GCA_024206165.1 Bacteroidota bacterium | reverse complement strand
TGCCTCTCACTACGGCTGTCGGTTTGCACCGTTCCATTGTCCAGTTGAATAAAGTTTTGGATCTATCCTTGTCTTAATTATTTACTAGTAGGTCATATTAGTAAAAATGATCCGTTCGAGGGTGACCCCAAGAATAATAAGGTTCTGACGAAGGTTGGTCCGAGGGGTCACCAGGGAGGTCACCGGGAGGACCGTCAGAGTGACTATAAAAGGGACTTCCAGAGGGACAGACCTCAGTTGGTGAGGATTGTCTGGACGAGGATGGTTGGACAAGGAAATGGTGCCACTGGTGCTAGACGTGGCGGGCTCCGGGGCCCCGCCCCCGACCTCGCCGGCGGGGCCGGCGGCCGGCAGGGAGGCGCCGAGGCCGCCGCGGTGCGGGGGCCGCCAGAGCAGGACCATCAGGGCATCAGTAGCAGTGAGGATGAGGTGATGCTTGTGGAGGACAATGAATTGACCCGCCGCGCCCTCGCCACCCAGCGCGCCGCCGAGGAAAAGGACGTCCTCCAGCAGTTGCACGGGGTAAGGAGCGTTGAGTTGTTGGTTTATTTGCCCCCAGGAGTTCGACGTGACGGCCTTCACTAGGTATCATGGGGAACAATTGACCAGGCTCCTCTGGGAGCACACGTTCGCCTCCTATGAAGGCTACAAGTGGCTGGACCCCCCCGATGGCTTCATCTTCTTCACCCTGAGGCGGAGCGTCATCCTCAAGCACGAGCTGGTGTATAGGAAGCAGCGCAAGAACCGGCGGGACCAGGCGAGGAGGTTGGACATGGCCGCCTTCAGGGTTCTGTTCACCCGGCTGACGCTGGCGGCCAAGGTGACCGGCGCCGCCGCCCCTGCCTGGGGCGTGCAGTTGGAGGCCTTCCAGGCCAAGAGGGAGCGTGAGGCCAGGTTCCAGCCCGGCTACCTCGGCTCCCTGAAGGAGAGGAAGGCGGAGCTGATGACTAGGTTGAACACGGTCAAGACCATGGACGACATCCCCAGGACCAAGTATGATAATGGTGACAGGAGGATG
>JAAGZN010000927.1 GCA_024206165.1 Bacteroidota bacterium | reverse complement strand
TGTCTGATATCGATGGTCGCTTTAAAGGTGAAATATTGAAGAGTGGTAGCGTGTATGAAGGTACAAAGGTTGGAGATCCGGATGAGTTTGATTACATGTTTATTCTGACAGAATTTGAAAAGATTTGTTCAATCAACGTAACTGATGGAAAATATGATGATGTTTCAATCAAAAAGCGACCAAACAAACCGGCTCATGAATTTGATGAGATTTTTGAAGACAACAACCTGAAATGCAGCAGCGTGATGGAGAAATTTGTTGACACCTGTAATGAGGCACTTATGAGGATGAATTACAAGTCTTTGCCTGACAATTTGTATGTTTTATTCCAAACTGACAAAACCATAACATTGCAAGCAGATGTGAATCCTGGAATCACAACTTGTGAAATTCAATTTATATGGTGTGGAGCATTTTACAAATATCTGTTCATAACAGCTGATTTGGTGCCAGCAATGCGGGTTAAGTCATGGCCTAAATTTGCTGAGACTCAATCTGAATTATTAACTGAAGATATAATCAAACAAGGATGTCATGTGGTGCAAAAGTCTGACAAATGGAGACTTTCATTCTCTCTTGCAGAACAAACTATCATGAACAGACTGTCTGACAACCTAAGATCTGCTTACATTGAAGCTAAAGTCGCACGTGATCCCAGGGTAACTTTTCATTGTGTTATTTTTGAAGAGGAAATAGAGGATTGGGAAAATCATTTGAGTGGCAAGCCATGGATTGATGGAAGAAAGTTGATTCCTTCGTATCTGTTGAAACTGGTGTTGTTTGACTGCATTGAAGACTGTCATAAAAATGGCAGAGATACATTAGACATCACCTCAGCTACGATATTTTCAAAGTTGCACAAGTGCTTACAAGAAAACATTCCTGTTCCATTCTATTTCATGAAGAAACACAATTTCCTTATCAACAAAGAAGAACGGCCTTATGAACATCTTGCTTTTACAGTATCCGTCATTGACTATTTCTTCAAGCATAAATCTGACAGAAGTTTACCATGAAACATGATGACATCCAATTACACATTTTGA
>JAAGZN010000926.1 GCA_024206165.1 Bacteroidota bacterium | reverse complement strand
CCTACTAAGTATCTTTAACCATTAAACTACAATTACAAGTATCAACTATCATTTCACATCCTTGTTGGCTGACCAAACCATAAAACCATGCAGAAAACGTTGTTTATCCCCGTATCTAAAGGTTAGTAATTGTAGAGTTTTACGATATTTGCTAATTGTAATCTTTAGCTTGATTTAGGTTTTTTACGATAACCGATAGAATTCGGCGGTGTGTTTAATCTGTATAGATGAATAAGCTAGGACGGAGTCGAACCGCCACCCATCCCACCATTCGCTATTAACGAAGGTGCGGCAACCTAAATTTTGTTACTAACTTACTCATCTATACAGGCTAGAAGCTTTGAAAGGGGTTGTGACTGGCTCTTGTCCGTCCATTTAATGATATTATCTCTACTTACAGAGAATACCAGTCACAAAAAAGGTATTTAAGAAAACATGTAACCTCTGTTAGAGAGGGGGCGAATCGTTAGAGGGAAGACCCACCAAAGATTACACGTTTCTTAAATACCCTTGCTAACAATTCATTCAAAGCGGTCTCTACACCGCAAAACAATTATAGCAAAACTGTAATTAATTGCAAAATAGTGTTGCATTGCATGAAATACTATAATAAGATTACCAAACCAACCAAACGGAGAGAATAAATGAT
>JAAGZN010000925.1 GCA_024206165.1 Bacteroidota bacterium | reverse complement strand
GAACGTGGTCAAAAGTGAAAGTAGTCAAAAGTGGTCAAAAGTGAGCCCCATGTAAAGTCCTATTTTCCTGGCAAATTCATCTGGGGGGCAGCATCCGACTGGAGAGAGGGTGTAGGGCAGGTCACGAGGTCAGATGGTGGCAGCGAGTCCCCTGGGAGCCAGGAGAGCTGGGCGTGGAGCACAGCCCGGGCCGGAGGGCAGCATTCGACTAAAAAAAAAAAACGGTTTTGACCAAAAACCGGTTTTGACCAAAAAACAATTTTGACCAAAAAACATTTTTTTATCAGATTTCATTTCCTGCCAAATTAATCTGGGGGGCCGGGTCCCCCCATTCAGGGTGAGTATGCGAGTATGCAAGTATGTGAGTACTTGGCCAAAAGTGAACTTGGCCAAAAGAGCAAATGTGAACTTGTGAACAGACCGGGAAAAAGAACCCCTGGGTGTTGGTCACATTACACACGCCTTGTCCCTACTGCCACCTTCCCACAATTCGCTACCTAGGCCGGGTACTTTTATGGCCAAAGGCCAGGTGGAGTTCTGGAGGCCAGGTGGCCAAGAGGCCAGATTGTTAATAAGTGTCCCGGAGTGTCCCACGAACTGCTACCTCCCCCACAAACTGCTACCTCCCCTACAAACTGATACCTCCATGAACCGCTACCTCCCCCACGAACCACTACCTTCCCCACAAACTGGTACCTCCCCCACAAACTGCTACCT
>JAAGZN010000924.1 GCA_024206165.1 Bacteroidota bacterium | reverse complement strand
TTACTACGTTTTAGAGCTAACGGAATCGTTTTATTCCAAGCGAAAGACGTACTGTATCAGAAATTGAGGTGAACTTTTATGGCGGGGCTAAGTTGTCACTAAGTTTCATGGGGAACTATAAGAAACCCTCGGTGTAAAAAGTTCTAGGCTGTTCCCATGGACAGTACTGTTTTAATACGTATGTTTACAACGTGTTAGAGCTGATGGAATCGTTTTTTTCCATGCAAAAGGTGAACTTTAACAGAAATTGAGGTGATCTCTTATTGCAGGGCTAAGTTTTCACTAAGTATCATGGGGATTTATAAGAAACCCTCGGTTTAATAAGTTCTAAGCTGTTCCCATGGACAGAACTGTTGAAATACGCATGTTAACAACGTGTTAGAGCTAACGGAATCGTTTTATTCCAAGCGAAAGACGTAATTTATAAGAAATTGAGGTGAACTTTTACTGCAGGGCTAAGTTTTCACTAAGTTTCATGGGGAAACATAAGAAACCCTCGGTGTAAAAAGCTG
>JAAGZN010000005.1 GCA_024206165.1 Bacteroidota bacterium | reverse complement strand
TATTCTATATGTAATAATCATAATTCAGGATAATAATGGAATAATAACTACAGTGAATACCATAAATAATCCAATAATATATCTTCAGACTAACTAAAGGAATTAAATAATACGATATCGATCTTAAACTAATTCAATTATTTTCTTTATATCGTACATTATAGTAAAAGGCCTAAGATAAATTAAGGAAAGGAGATTATATAATATTAATTAGTCGATTTTTATATAAATTGAATGCAATTGGTTTCTTCAATAACTACCCTATTACTAATTAGATTGATATCTAATAAAAGCATGTGAACTTTAAATATTGATAGCCTGATTACTACCTAATTATCGATAGATAGATATGGATAGATCAATTAATAATCAGATAATAATTTGTTTAATTATGAGTAAAGCTAAAATTATCCATAAACACATGCTAATATAAAACTTTTTGCTACATAGAATAATTTAATTATAAGTTAATTCAATATATATTCAGTTCTAATAAATAATAATAGTGAAAAAGTTGATATCGATACCAAATTCTACTGAAATATGAGCGATTATTGATCAATTAGTAGTTATTCATTTGATATTATATCTATTGAGCGATTGATTATCTAAAGTTAAAATAATTAATATTGGACC
>JAAGZN010000923.1 GCA_024206165.1 Bacteroidota bacterium | reverse complement strand
GTCCATCCATCTATCCAGTCCATCCAGTCCATCCAGTCCATCCAGTCCATCCAGTCCATCAAGTGCATCCAGTCCATCCAGTCCACCCAGTCCATCCAGTCCATCCAGTCCATCCAGTCAATCCAGTCCATCCAGTCCATCCAGTCCATCCAGTTCATCCAGTCCATCCAGGCCATCCAGTCCACCCAGTCCACCCAGTCCATCCAGTCCATCCAGCCCATCCAGTCCATCCAGCCCATCCATCTATCCAGTCCATCCAGTCCACCCAGTCCATCCAGTCCATCCAGTCCATCCAGTCCATCCAGTCCATCCAGTCCACCCAGTCCATCCAGTCCAACCATCTATCCAGTCCATCCAGTCCAACCATCTATCCAGTCCATCCAGTCAATCCAGTCAATCCAGTCAATCTAGTCCATCCAGTACATTCAGCCATCCAGTCCATTCAGTCCATCCAGTCTATCCAGTCCACCCAGTCCTTCCAGTCCATTCAGTCCCTCCAGT
>JAAGZN010000922.1 GCA_024206165.1 Bacteroidota bacterium | reverse complement strand
GAAAAACGCCAGTTTGTTGAAAAATCAAGCCAGATTGCCCAAAAAAAAGCCAAAAAAAATTTTTCCGAGAAATACCCTATTTTTACTCAGTAAACGACATAAGAAATAAGGCTTGTAAGGAGTTTTTAGAATCAAGAACCATTTTCTAGGCTTGACAACCGATGAAATTAGATTAAGCCTATTGGGAAGCGCAGTGGCGGAGATTGGGCGTTTTTAGTGGAGGGGCACGAATAGGGAATTTTCCGAGTCTTACACCTGATAAGGAGGAAGCTGGGTGCCCAGTACACACGCAATGACTGAGTCAATACCCAGACAGCTGGGGGTCTGGGGGCGCCGCAAGCCCCCCAACGGTTCAGGGTATAGCCCAGGCAGGGGTCGAGGGGGCGGAGCCCCCGGAAGCTCTTGAGATAATGCCTTTTCTGAGGGCTTTAATTCGCTTAGAATCCTCCATATGTTAGAACTATATGAATGCAAACCATGTAGAAAAAGTGCAAATACAAACCATGAACAGTAAATGAATATGATACTATATTTGATATCGACTAATAGACTTAAAAAAGTCAAGTCTTTTAAGAAGCAGTATGGAACAGACAGGGGCGGAAGGGATTCAACAGGATCAACAAAGTATTTGGATGCAAAATGTTGGGCTAACAAACTTTTTTGATGAACAGACATGCGCCAG
>JAAGZN010000921.1 GCA_024206165.1 Bacteroidota bacterium | reverse complement strand
GCTAAATTCGGGATTTTTAAAGTCCCATATCTCAGCTGGGCTAGATCAGATCTTCATGAAATTTTTTTGGTAGCTCTCCTATGGCATAAGTCAGTAGGCTATTTTATGGTTCATGTCCGGACAACTCACCATTTCAGAGAAAAAAGACATGGCTGAAACCATGGAAATCCAAAAATGCCACTTTCTCTGGCCTTGTTCTCTGACATGGTTGGGATTTCGGCCATGGACCAAAGGAAGAATTTGGCAATAGGGTTAGTGTTGTTCCCCATACCGGGTTTGGGAATTTTCCAATTAAATGGAGCTGAGATATTTGATGTTGAAAATCATAAAAGGAAATCTCTAGTATAAAAATCACTCAAGTCAGCATAACTCAAAGGGGCTGCATACGATTTTGGTGCCCTTTGGATATGTTGATAAGGACATCAAAGCCCTACTTTTTTGTTTGATGAACATCCATGGGCATTGCCGTGAATGATTGTCATAAAGCCACCAACGAGGGTGTGAGGGTTTTTTGGCCATAAAATTGCAGCCCTTGGCCTTGTACCAAAATGGTTCATTTCTGCCATAGATATGGTCATAAGAAATAGCCCTGAAGTGGTTTCAAGTGAAAATTCAGTGCGCCGGTATAATAAAATTTTTGCGCCATTTCACTACATAAGTTGAATTTTGT
>JAAGZN010000920.1 GCA_024206165.1 Bacteroidota bacterium | reverse complement strand
GTTGTAAAACTCATTCATAAAAGTTGCTTTTCCTATCTTTGATAACACTTACTCACTTTAAATTTCTCTTTTTTTTTAGAAAGTGCAACCCTATCATCTATAGGTGGAGCAGAATTTGAGGTATTCCATTGAAACAAGGTATGTTGTAAAACTCCTTCATAGTAGATGCTTTTCCTATCTTTGATGACACAAACTTTCTTTTAATTTCTCATTTTTTTAGGAAATGCAGCCCCTGTCAATTATAAGAGGAGCAGAAAGTGAGGCATTCCATATAAGCAAGGTATGTTGTAAAACTCATTCATAGTAGTTGCTTTTCTATCTTTGATAACACTTACTAACTTTTAATCTCTTTTATTTTTAGGAAGTGCATTCCTGTCATCAATAAGAAGAGCAGAAATTGAGGCATTCCATCTAAAGAAGGTATGTTGTAAAACTCATTCAAAGTAGATGCTTTTCCTATCTTTGATAACACTAACTCACTTTAAATTTCTCTTTTATTTTTAGGAAGTGCAGCCCCTGTCATCTATGAGAGGAGCAGAAATTGAGGTATTCC
>JAAGZN010000919.1 GCA_024206165.1 Bacteroidota bacterium | reverse complement strand
AGGAATTGACTTATTATTCGATAGGTATGTTTTTGGTATATTTTGTGTTTTTATAAGCTGACTACTTCTTTTGTGATATATACATGAATTTAAATTGTAACTTTTAACTATAGTTTTGTTTGCTTACAAACACTATTTATACATCTGGCATAATATTTTTCATTTGCTTTATCAACATTATTAATGTCATTAGTATTTTTAAAATTTGCATTATTCCTGTTTTTTAAATTACTGCAATAAAGAAGAGAAAGTCCTATAAAATATATATATATAATTTTAAAATAGTTTTTCATATTTTTAGCATTTTATTTTTTATATAATAACAATTTGAAATTTATTGATTCTAAGCACTATATTCCATAAATATGATATTTAATATAGACTTATACTACAATACTATTGCAACGAAACTGAGTTAAGGAGAAATTTTACATATTTCACTTAATTATAATTTTATTTTTAATTTCTTGAATTTATTGATCATTTATTGTTTTAAGAAATATTAGACTGATTTATTATTGATAATTATAAATTTTTATATAGTAGAATGGGGTTTTTATATATAAATTTATTTTGTAATAAAAAATAATAAAGATTTAAAAATAATTTAATTTATGCTGTAAGATTTAAATAGAAATTAATTTTGAAGATCAACATTCATTTTAAAATCCTTGGTAATTGAGCTATGCTTAAATTATAAAAAATCAAAATAAAGTGATATAGAATTCCAATTTTCACATAGAAGCTTATCTTTATATAGTTTAAAAATTTATCAATGATTTACTAAGAAATTGGAAAGGTTTATTTACTCAAAATTATATCACATAAAATTCGAGGGTATCTTCACTTGTATTTAATAAAGTTAATGTCTTCTTTTTATTGTAGATAAATGAAAAAAATGAATCAGATCTTATTGTATGAGTCAACTTAGTTTTAAGAAATATGCTTAGATTTTTTGAAGTTTTATTTTGTATAAACAAAAAATCATCATATAATTTAATATTTATATTATTATTTGAATTAATTTTTTTATTTATTATAATTTCATTTTTTTTATTTAATATAATTACATTATTCTTAACTTTTTTAAAAAGAAGATAATTATCAAGATTAAATTCGTCTTTAATCATAATTAAATTTGCTTCTTCATTAGAAATTAATGGTTTCATTTCCAATTTTTGTTTTCCATTTAGATCATGTTGATATAAAATATTATCTTCTGTTAAAATAGCTAAAGTAGAATCTTCTTTGTTCTTATTTTTGATAGGCATAAAACCTTTTATTGATTTATTTAATTTTAAAGGGAAATTATCATAAATCTTTCCATTTCTTTTAATTAAATATATTTCTCCAGATCTTTTGGCTATACATAAATAATCCTTTTTAGAAACTCTCATATGAATAAGTTTTTCAACTAAAGGAGATCCAAATGATTTAGGATTCCATCCTTGTAATATCTTTAAATATTTATCAAAAAGAAAGATATTACCTTCTTTAGAAGTAAGTGCAATTCTATAATTTTTATTTTTAGAATAATCAATGACATTTAAAAACTCTGGTATTTGAAGTGTATTTAGTTCATAAGGAAAATTACCAACTCTATTACCATTATAATCTATGAGATATAAAAATTTAGAAGTTGAAAATAAATATTGCCTTTTACCATTTTTCAAATAATCAATCTCAAAGATTTCTGTAATTATTTTTTCTTTAAAAGGTCTTTTCCATACTAACTTTCCTGTTTCATCAATAAAATAAATATTAAACTTTTCATCTTGAATGAAGATATGTTTTTTATTATTTCTATGAGTTTTTACAATATATGGTTTTGATATTATTTTATATTTAGTTTTGAATGTTCTCTGAGGTTTTAAATATGTAATATTTTTTTGATTTTGTATTTCATCAGATTTAGTAATTATCTTTGGCTTGGTTATATTTTTAATTAATTCTTTTTTTATTCCATCTCTCTGAGGTTTATATTCTTTGTTTTCTTCTTTAAGAAAATTCTCTACTTTAGTTCTTTTTTGCCAAGTCTTTAGATAAACAAATCCGATTATAGAAATTATTATTATAAGAAACCCTATTATTAAGCTTTGCCTCATTTCTAAATTTATATTATAGAATTAAACTCAATTTGTCTTTTTTAAAAAAAATTTATTTAAATCTAAAAAAATATAAGCTAATATCGAATTTATTGAAAAAATTAATTATTAATAATAAGTAGGATATGTGATTTTGATATAATAAATTATCTTATATATATTTAGTTGATAAAGCAATTTTGTTACATTAGAGAAAGCTAAGTATCTATTTTTTTATCAAGAACATTTGTTTTAAAAAAGGCTCTTAATTATATTCTAGACACCAAAGTCTATTTTTAACTGCGTCATTTAAGTCATTAAATAAGGTTTAAGAAAATGAAAAAATTATTAAAAGTATTTATAATTAATATCATCCTCATAGGAACATTTAGTGTAACTCATGCTAAAGATCTAGGATTTGGATTACAAATAGGAGGCGGAATTATGATTCCAAGAGAAAGCAATCCAGTATCTGAGGATAAAGGATTTTTAGGAAATGGAAAATATTGTTTCGCTTTTTCTCCTTATATTGAATACATATATGAAGATTTTTATATTGGTGCTAGAACAGGAATAAAATATAATCTTTTTGGTTTTAATGTAGATGTTATCAATAAAGATTCTTCAGATAACCCAAAAAGCACTTTTGCTTTACAATGTCATTATGTAAGTATACCTATATTATTTCAAATAAATCCTGTTGAGCCCTTATCTATTAATTTAGGTCCTGAATTATTTTTTAAAATTCATCATACTTCGTCTTTAGAAACAAAAGCAGATGGTGGTTATGATAAAATTAAGGATAGATCTTATAAAAATTTTGTTTTTGGTATGCTTTTAAATATCGAATATGAAATAGTAGGAATAAATTTTGGGGTTGAAAGCGGAATGACTTTTACCGGAATAGACCAATATAAAAATGATGATGAACAAAAAACTCGAAAAGATGAATTTGAAAAAAATAAAAAAGATTTTCAAAGCACAAATCTTTTTTATTTAACCTTTAAAATTGGTTATAATTTTGGTCATATTATTAAAAATGAATAAAATGATATACTACTTCCAATTGAAGATGTAAGAAAAATCGATCATAACTCATTGAGTATCAACGACCTTTTTCCGTATCTTCATATACTTTTAGTATAGTTTAATTATTAACCCTTTCTAAAATATATATTAAATTCCAAAAAATTTCTAATAAGTCTTTATTTGATATAATTAAACAGTTTCAAGAACACTTCACGATTAATATAAATTGATAATCATTTTTCTAAAATAATTTTGTCTTTACAAATTCAATTATTAATATTGAACTAATTTAATTCTAAATTTCTAAAATTATTTAATTTTTTGTTTTAAATATCATTAATAAGTTAATGTTAAAGAAATTATCCTTTCTCTTATTGATAGCTTTTTTAAGCATCATTACAACTATTTATCTTCATAAAAACAAACATAAAAAACCTGCTACTTTAAATTTAGTATCCTTGCATAAAATAAAAACTCTTGATCCAATTCTTTGTATAGATACTCATTCATTTATACATATTAACTCTGTATATGAAACTTTATTTAAATATGATCCCTTCCAAAAAAATGAAATCAAACCTTGTCTAAGTAAAAATCTCCCAATTAAAGAGAATAATTCTTATGTAATAAAATTAAAGAAAGGTGTAAAATTTCAAAATGATGAATGTTTTTCAGAAGGTAAAGGAAGAGAATTGAAATCTCATGATATTAAATTTTCAATTTTAAGAAATGCAGACCCTAATCTGAATGGTAAACATTTTTGGTTATTAGATGGGAAAATTAAAGGACTTAATAGATGGAGAAAAAATCAAAGAAAGAAAAATCAAACAGATTATAATGAAGAAGTTGAAGGATTAAAAATTATTGATGATTATACTATAAAAATATCTTTTGAAGGAGATAATAGACAATTTTATCAAATATTTGCAAGCCCTTTCTCAGTAATTATACCAAAAGAAGCCCAAGATTATTATAAAAAAGATTTTGGCAATAGTCCAGTTGGAACAGGACCATATGAAATTAAAAAATTTGATCCTCAATCAAATAAAATCGTTTATTCTAAAAATTCAAATTATCGAGATGAAAGATTTCCAACAGAAATACCAGAAAATTTAAAATTAAAATTTAAAAATAGCTTGGGCAAAACACTTCCTTTAGTTGATAATATAATTGTTCATATAGTTACAGAAACTTCTACAAGATTATTAAAATTTAAAAATAGAGAAGTAGATGCGATTAATATTACAAATGATAATATCAATTTTTCATTAATTAAAGATGGGAAATTAATTTCAGATTTAGAAAAAAAAGGCATCTATCTATATAATAAAAATGAAGTAAATACTTCTTATATAGGATTTAATTTTAATAATAAAATATTCAATAATATCAAATTAAGAAGAGCAATTTCATTAGCCTTTGATAGAAAAAAATATAATAAATTATTTTATAATGATAATTCAACAACTGCCCAATCAATGATTCCTCCTAGTATTGAAGGATATGAAAAAAAATATATAAATCCTTATTGTGCTTATGATGTTGAAAGAGCAAAACAGCTCCTAGAAGAAGCAGGATATCCTCAAGGTAAAGGCTTGCCTAAAATCACTTTAGATATAAGGTCTGGGACCATATATAGACAAAAAGCAATATTTTTTAAAGAATGTATGAGAGAAATTGGAATAGAGATTAAAATAAGAACTAACCCATTCTCTGAACTTTTAAATAGAATTTTCAAAGGAAATTTTATGTTATTTGATCTAAATTGGCAATTAGATTTTCCTGATGCAGAAAATATTCTACAATTATTTTATAGTAAACATATTACTCCAAATGGATTTAATTTTACAAGATTTAAAAATGAAAAATTTGACGAATTATATGAAAAGATTAATCTAATATCAGATCAGGAACGAAGAATAATTTTATATGAAGAAATGAATAGAATTTTGGGAGATTTGGTTCCAGCAATTTTTTTAAACCATAAAAATCATTTAGTTTTGTGTCAACCATGGATATCATATATTTGGACTCCTTTTAATTTTGATTTAATCCAATATATTGATATTGATGACACAATAAAACAAAAGTTTCAGATTTCTAAATAAATTAAATCAATTTTTACCTTTTAAAATTATTCTGATAAATGATATTTATATTAGAAAATATTTTTGGAGAAAAATTGAGGGAGTAGAGAATGTAATAACACTAAGATTAATACTAATCTATATCAAAATTTATAATATTTATCAATAATAAAAACAAACTAAAATGAAAAATTTTAAAATTTTACTAGGTACATTGATAATTTCTACATTATTAATTTTATATGTTAAAAAAAATAGAACTTCTAATAATATAAAAAAAGAAAAAGTTTTAAGAAATGTCGTATCATCCAAAGTTAAAACTTTTGATCCAACACGTTCTAATGATATTTATTGTGCAAGACAAATAGCTAAAATTTATGATACGTTATTAGAATATGATTATTTAGAAAGGCCTTTTAAATTAAAACCTTCTCTACTAGAAGAGATGCCCGAAATTTCTGAAGATCAACTTACCTATACTTTTAAATTAAAAAAAGGAATACTTTTTCATAGAGATGAATGTTTTGAAAATGATAAACAAAGAGAATTACAAGCAAAAGATGTAATTTATACTCTTAAAAGAATGGCAGATGTAAAAACAATGAGTAATTCATATGGATATATACAAAATAGAATAAAAGGTTTAGATGAATGGCGACGAAAATATAAAGATGGAAATGCTGACTATGATGAAAAAATAGAAGGTTTACAAGAACTAGATAAATATAGTTTTAGAATAAAACTTAAAAGCCCATTTTCAGAAATCTTAAATATATTTGTTTTACCTGGATATTCTATAATTTCAAAAATTGCTTATCAAAAATATAAAGAAGATTTAGCAAAACATCCTGTAGGAACAGGACCATTCTACATTAAAGAATTTAATCCTCAAAGCAACGAAATAATTTATTACAAAAATCCTGATTTTAGAGATGAATATTTTCCTACTCATGGAGCTGCTGAATATCAAGAGATGATAGATAAATATGGAGGCAAAAAAATGCCTTTTGTTGATAAAATTATAACTAAGATAATAGTTGAAGAATCTCCAAAATGGTTAAAATTTAATAATAATGAGATAGATTATATGAATATTACTTGCCATAGTAATTTGAAAAATATTTTAGATGAAACTTCAACAGATCTAAAAGAAGAATATAAAGCAAAAGGTCTTGATTTATTAGTTGCTATAGGACAAAGTACAAATTTTTTCTGTTTTAATAATATACATCCTTTATTTAAAGATAATATAAACTTGAGGAGAGCAATGAATTTAGCTTTTGATCGAGAAACTTATAAAAATTTATTTTTTACTAAAATTGATAAAAATGCTCAATCAATAATACCTCCTGGTTTATCTGGTTATGATTATAATTATAAAAATGAATTTTGTGAGTATAATCTGAAGAAAGCTAAAGAATATATAATTAAATCAGGATACTATAATAAAAAAATTCCAGTTATCACTTTAGAAACAGGTACTAGTATTAAAGATAGACAAAAAGCAGAATTTTTAAAAAAATGCATGAGAGAAATCGGAATAGAAATTAAAATTCAAACAAACACATGGCCAGCCATTGCAAATAAAATAAATAAAAAAGAATATATGATGACTAAAATGGGCTGGTATGCAGATTATAATAGTGGTAAACCTTTCTTAGATACTTTTTATGGTCACAATGAAGCTCAAGGATTAAATTATACATATTTTAATAATGAAGAATATAATCAAATATTTGAAAAAACGGCTTTTATGCGTAATATGAAAGATAAAGATAGAGCTTTCCAAAAGTTAAATCGTATTATAGGAGATTCATTGCCTGTCTTATTTTTGTTTCATACAGCTCATTATATCATTAAAAAAAGTAAAGTTAAAAATTATTTATATGTTACTTTCATATATGGAAACGAAAAATATGTAGATGTAGTCTCTTGATTATCAATATTAGAAATTTTATAGTCATTTTTCTTATAGAAAGTTCTTAATATTATAGAATGAAAACTACTTTAGAGCATATTCCTTCAAATGTGGTTAACTTGGTTTCTAATATCAAGAATAAAATCTTAGAAAAAAGAGGAGATATTAATGTGGAATATATTATTCTATTTGGTTCACTTTCAAAAGGTAAAATAACTAGAGATGTTTACACAGGCTATAGAAGTGATATTGATATCTTAATTTTAACAAAATATACAAAAGAAGCTGATAAAGAAAAACCATTTTAAAAGAACTTGTAAATCAGCTTTGTAAGAAATACATTAACAATATTTAGAAGAATATGAATATTATTGTATATATAATCAAAAGAATATTATATGCTATTCCCGTATTTTTTGGAGTTTCTTTCTTGATATTTATAATGTTTAACATAGTTGCTGGCGATCCAACAATAATGTTATTGGGTAAATATGCCACTGCAAAACAAATGGCTGACTTAAGACATTATTTAGGATTAGATAAAGCTTGGTATTTACAATATTTTGATATTTTAAAATCAGCATTTACATTCAATTTTGGTCATTCATGGGCAACAAAGCAACTAATTTCTGAAATGATAAAAAGTGGAGCTAAAGTTTCTTTGACTCTTTCTTTGCCTTCATTTATCATCTCAAGCATTATTTCTTTAATAATATCAATGATATCAGCTTTTTATAGAGGAAAATGGATTGATAAATTTTTAGTTCTCATTTGTGTTATAATGATGAGTATTTCAGCGTTATCATATATTTTATTTGGTCAATGGATATTGGCTTATAAATTTGGACTTTTTCCTATTGAGGGCTATGAATATGGGTTTCCATTTTTTATTCCATATATTATTTTGCCTTGTATAATATGGATTATCTTAAGTACAGGTTCTGATATTCGTTTTTATAGAACAATTATCCTTGATGAACTTTATCAAGATTACGTAAGAACTGCGAGAGCTAAAGGATTATCTGAAACAATGATTTTTTGTAAGCATATATTAAAAAATGCTATGATACCTATTATTACAAATTTAATAATTCAAATACCATTTTTGATATTAGGATTTTTGTTAATAGAAAATTTCTTTGGTATTCCCGGATTAGGAAGTATTATTCTAGATGCTATCAATAATTCTGATTTTCCAGTTATAAAAGCCATAACGATATTGACTGCTTCGGTATATATTGTCTTTAATGCTATTACTGATATTTTATATGTAATATTAGATCCTAGAATAAATTTAAAGTAAGAATATAAAATGAGAAATTTAGAACTTAAAATATTTCATAATAATAAGATATTAGTTCTAGCAACATTAATATTATCAATATTTTTTGTTGTTGCCATTTTATCATATTCAGGCATTATTGCTAGTAACTGGTATCAACAAGTTGGAGGATCTTATGATTCGCCAAATATAAAAAATATTTTTGGAACAGATATTTTTGGAAGAAGCGTTTTAGCTAAATTAATTAAAGGTACAGAAACAGCAATAAGTATTGGTTTTGTTGTTAGCTCTATAGCTATAATTATTGGTTTATCCTTAGGATTAATTTCGGGTTATTTTGGAGGGATAATTGATGAATTTATAGTTTGGCTTTATACTACTATAGCTTCTATTCCAAATATAATATTATTAATTGCTTTTACTTTTATTTTAGAAAAAGGAATAATGTCAGTATATATAGCGTTGGCAATGACAAGATGGGTAGAAATATGCAGATTGATAAGAGCTGAAGTTATTAAACAAAAAAGTAAAGATTATATACAAGCCTCAATTGCAATAGGTGCAAGTCATTTTAGAAGAATATTTTATCATATTTTACCTAATGTAATACATATTGCTATCATTCAATTTTCTTTAGTGTTTCAAGTTTCAATAAAGTCAGAAGTTATTTTATCATATTTAGGTTTAGGAGAACAAAATCAGCCCAGTTGGGGTTTGATGATTAATGATGCTAAAGTTGAAATAATTAGAGGAGTTTGGTGGCAATTAGTTTTTGCAACGATAGCCATGTTTTTAATAGTTTTATCTTTTAATATTGTTAGTGATGCTTTAAGAGATTTTCTTGATCCTAAATTGAGGAATAAATAAAATATTGATATTTTAAGGTTATTTTTAAATTTTATATGAGAATTGTATATTAAGGATTATTGCTAACTTAATAATTATGAAAAAAATATTAATTATATTGATTTTTTTATCATATAATTTAAGCTATTCTAAAGATTTTGGATATGGCTTAGATTTGGGCTTAGGAGTTTCTGGAACAAGTGCAGATTCTATAGCTAAATTAATTGGAGCTCCAGGAAATTTAAATAAGAATGTTAGATTAGCTTTGAGACTTGGCATTTATGGTAACTATACTTTAAATAATTATTTAGATTTTTTTATCACAACAAATTATAACTACTTTTCTTTTCAAGACTATTTAAATCATTATAATCAAAATACTTACTATATTTTTTCTGTTGGAAATCATCTAATTAGTTTTGGATCTTTTTTGAAATTTAATATTTATAAAAGATTCTTTTTTCAAATTGGTCAAGAATTATTTTATAGAATATACTCAACATTTAAAAAAAGAGAAGATTCATGCCTTAAATATTCATCTAAAGAAGAAGGTAATGAAACTAAATATCTTAAAATTTCCAAAAATTTCACGAAAAATTTCTCTAATCTTTTTTGTTGTTTGAGTGCTGGCTTTGGATATGATTTAGAAGAATATAAAACAAAAATATCATTAAATTTTGGAGGTTCTTTTAATGATTTTGTTTCTGAAAGTTATCGAAAAGACTTTAAAAACAAAATAAAGAAATCTGAAGAAAGAGAAATATATTTTGATCCTTTATTTTATATAATTCTAAAGATTCAATATGATCTTTCCAAATCTTTTAAATAATGAAGAAAGAAAAGATATTAGAAATAAAAAATTTAACTACCGAATTAATTACTGACAAAGGAACAATATTTCCAGTTAATGATATCTCATTAGATATTTATAAAGGACAAACAATGGGAATAGTAGGAGAATCGGGTTCAGGTAAGACCATGACAGCATTATCAATTTTAAAATTAAATCCTAATCAAAGTAAGATTGTAAATGGGCAAGTAATATTTGAAAATAAAAATATTTTAGAATTAAAAAATGAAGAAATTAGAAAAATTAGAGGGAATGATATCTCAATGATTTTTCAAGAACCAATGACTTCTTTAAATCCAGTGTTTACTATTGGAAACCAAATTAAAGAAGTATATTTAACACATACAAAAAATAATTTAAAAGAATCTGAAGAAAAGAGTTTAGAAATATTAAAGAAAGTTGGCATTCCAAATCCTAAAAAAATAATGCAAGATTATCCTCATAATTTATCTGGTGGAATGAGGCAGAGAGTAATGATAGCAATGGCTTTAGCATGTAATCCAAAAATTCTTATAGCTGATGAACCAACAACTGCTTTAGATGTTACTATACAAGCTCAAATTTTAGATTTACTAAAACAATTGCGTGAAGAATTCAATATGGGGATACTTATGATCACCCATGATATGCGAGTAATTGCTGAGATTTGTGATGAAGTTGCAGTTATGTATTGTGGTAAAATTATAGAACAAACTGATAAAAAATCTTTATTCCAGAATCCACAACATCATTATACTAAAGGATTATTGGATTGTATTCCAAAAATAAATACAAAAATTAAAATTGAAAATAGAAGATTAAAAACTATTAAAGGTATTGTCCCCTCTCTCAATAATTTGCCAAATGGATGCAATTTTCAAAAAAGATGTCCGAAAGCAGATGAAGAGTGTAGAGGTAAAAATGGAGATCCTGATTTGTTTAAAATTGATAAAAATCTAATTGCTGCTTGTTTTCATCCTTTGGAAAAACAAAATTAAGAAAAGTTTCAAATCTTCAAAAATCATATCTCAATTATAATAAGATCATATTTAGTCCCCTTATTTATAAAATTCTCGAGGAAGTTTATATATTTACTTGATATATAATTTAATCAATTTAGATTAATCAAATAAAATTTTAAAATTCTTTGATATGAGTTATTGTAAGAGTTTAATAGTTGCTTTATTTTTTTTAGTAAGCATTAAATGCCTAAATAATCAGGAGGGAAAAAATATGTTAGGGCAAGAAAATATAAAACAAAAGTATTCTCAAAAATCAAATATTTTTTCTTTTAAGAATATTGGAGGCGCTGCAAAAGTCTGGCCTACCTATAAAAAGTTATAAAAAAGGTTTCCTCTCATGAAGTATCTTTTTTAAAATCCATTTTTTAAATTAACGATTCCTGTTATTATTGCCATTTTTATTGCATAGCTCGGTT
>JAAGZN010000918.1 GCA_024206165.1 Bacteroidota bacterium | reverse complement strand
GGATAAATGATTATAATTATGATTTTCCACATCAGAGCCTTAATTATTTAACACCTAATCAATATTATCATAAAGAACTTAAAGTTGCTTTATAAAACTCTCCCATTTTTTTCTTGACTAAAAGGGGTACATTACAGTTTTATATCTAAATTTTCAATATTGTTTTTCTGTATTGCCTCCATCTCACTAACTCCTTTGTCCCCTAGTCCGCATTATTGCGAACAAATATGTAAATTTTTTTAAGGTAATTAATCAAAAATTAAAATTTAAGTTTTGATCTTTTGTTTTTACTAATCCATAAGTTTTTAATGCTATTGTTATTGGTTGAATATTTAAATCAAAAAAAGGTTCTATATTAGTAGCAATATCTTTAAGTGCTAAATAGTCTAAAGTTTCTAATTCTATTGTATTTTTACCATAAACTTTTAATAAAGCTTTTTCTACTCTTTTTCTTGGTAATAAAAAATAAGAGGCAAAATAATTCGCTTGTATACAAAAATCATTAATATCTAATCCTTGTCCTAAATCTCTATTTAATGTCTTAATCTTATCTAATTTATCATCAAATTCACTAAGTAAATTTAACTGTTTTTTACTAACTGGCAATAAATAGTCTTTATGAAATAAACGATGATATGCTTCGTGAATAATTGTCCAGTTCATCATTTTTTGATCTACAATATCATCGCTATTAAATTTTTGATCATTTAAAACAACTTTATCATAAGTAGTATAGCCTGCTAAATGGTCATCTAAATTTTCAAAACTTATATTTATATCTACATTTTCTAGTTTTTTTATATGCTGGGGTAAAAATTCTGTAATAAAATCATATGTATCGATTTGACAGGATAAGTCATTTAAGTATTTAGCATTATAATAGTGAAGTATCCCGAAAGCTTCATTTTCGATTATAGGCTTTATTTTAAATTGAGGTTTGAGATAAGCCTGATTATTCAATTACTTCTTTATCCTTTATTTATCAGAATCTATTCTTTTTATGAGTTTTTTAACATCATAATTTTTTTGTTTTATTTTTCTACATAAAACTGGAATTGTATCATCTTCTAAAATGATTTTTTGTACATCTTCGGCAATTTCTACTTTTTTTCCTTGCCTTGCTAAATCATAAAATTTTTCTGTTTCTTTTTCTGTCAAGTTTAAAGCTTTTATCATTCGCTCTAATCGCTCTTTTGCAGGGGCATTCCTTTTGCCTTGCTCTATATCTGATAAGTAAGATGGTGCAATTTCAATTATGCTTGCAAAAGCTCTAAGAGAAAAACTATTTTTTATTCTTAGTTGTTTTAAAAAACTTCCAAAAGTCTCTTTATTTGTATTCATAATTTTAAACCCTCTTTTTTGTGTACGCTTACATATTAACACAATAAACAGTAGGGTGTCAATAAATTTTTTATATCTTTTATATTTAAAGTTTAATTTGGATAGTTTCTATTTCTTCTGAGTCTGTATAAAATTTGGAGTTACTACAACAAAGTTACGATTTACTATGTTTCGTATTTAAAAGGTCTCCTTGTTTGTAATAGAAAACAGTTTTTTATAATACTTGCTAAAATTTGTATTGTGTTCTGTATTAAAAAATGGTATTCCAATTAATCTATAATTAGGGTTTTCTGATTTTATAATGTTTTCAAAGCCAGACTTTTTACTAATTTGCTCTAAAAACTTTTCTTTCCAACCCTCTTTCCCAGTTTTGAAAGTACCATCTTCACCTAAAAATTGACTACCTTTTGGTTCAATAAAAATTTGATAATATATTTCAGATTTAACTTGAGAAATATTTTGTTTTATAATTTTTTTGTCTTTACTCTTTAAAAATAAAATAAAATCTGGTTGAAAACCTCGACCTTTTTCAAAATCATAAATTTTATATACTTCTTCGTTTCGTAAAAGATAAATTTCACTATATTGATTTTCTAAATTTCCGATACTATTTTGAATAAAATTAATTACTTCCTTTTCTTCGCTTGTTCCAGCAAAACTATCTAAAACATACCATTTATTATCAGAAACAGCATTGTCTATATCTCTTTTATCTATACTTTTTATTTTTGGTTCTTTGAAAAAATTTCTTAAATTTCCTGCTGTAAATTCTGTTCCTATTTTTGGATTAATCAAAATTTTAAATTTTACTGCAAATTTATCTAAAAAATTTATAACTATATCCAATTTTTCTTTTCCGCTAATATCATCATATTTCAAATTATTATTTGCAATTATATTGATTTCAAAATCTGCAAGTATTTTGGTTTGCAAATCTTCTATGCTTTTAATATTTAATTCTTTTTTTAAATTTTTAAATTGAAATAAAGATTTTTGTTGTTTTGCTTTTATATTGACTGCCTTTAAAAAAATATGTCTTTCTATATCTTCAAATTTAACAGATAGTATTTTAGTTTTATTTTTAGAAATATTTAAAGTACTCTTCTCTTCTTTTTGACTAAAAGAAAATTTTTCTTCTTGTTGTTCAATTTGTTTTAATTTATAAGTAAACTCAAATTTATCTTTAATATTATTTAAACTGTTCTTTTTTCTATTTGGGTTGTCTATTTGTTTATTATAAAAAATCTTAGTATTTTTATAAAAATCACTTATTATAAATTCATCTTTAAGTTTAAATGCTTGAATAACCTTATCATCTTTTATGTATCCATCTTTTCTTAACTCTTTCTTTAAATGAGAAATATACTTAGAGTCTTCATCATATGTGTAATAATATAACTCTTCTAAAACTCTTAATTCACTATCTAATTTTTCATCAAACTTTCTTTTATTTTTTAATTTATCTTGATAGTTAAAAGGGAAATATCTTACTCCTCTTCCTATTAACTGTTTTTCTTTTATTGTTGCTTCTGGTGTCGTTTGTGTGCTTCCGCCTGCATTTTGTCCTTGATAAAGCCTTACAATATCAAACAGATTTAAAACATCCCAACCTTCTGTCAATCTATTTACTGTAAAAATAGCTCGAATATGATTATTTTTATCTTCCAAATTATTAAGTAACTTTTCTACTTCATCATCTGTTTTTTCTTTTTTTGTTTTATTAGTTTTAGAATTTGTAATAATAATATTTTTTTCTTTAAAATTATTTTTTAACCAATCTGCTATTTCTGAAAATCTTATATTTTCTTTATTAATAAAATTTAAAACTTGCTCTGTTCTTGTTTTTCCTTGTTCATAAATAGAGTTAGTTTTATTTTGTTTAATTTTATCTTCTATATTTTTTAAAAAATCAAAATCAGAACCTTGAATATTATTAATCCAATTCAAAAATTCTTCAAAATCTTCTTTTGATTCATTAATTGTTTTACTTCTAAAAAGTATAACTGGTTTGAAATTTGATATATTATTTTTAATAGAAATTTTATGTCTATACCATTGAAAAATCAATGCCTGTAATACTCTTTCTTTTTTATCAAATGTTGAAGAAATAAGATTTATTTCTTTTGTATAACCTGCTTGCAAAAATTCTTTTAAACCAAATTTATAAATAATTTTGTCTTCATACTTTTTTAGTACTTGTACATTTTCTGGTATTGTTGCAGTAAACTCTAATAAAACATTTTTATTATCTATATTGTTATTATTCTTGTTTAAAATAAGCTCTACAACTGTATGCTCCCAACCTTTTCGCTCAATATCTTTTTCACTAGAGCGATTTGTTAATTCAACTTTTAAGTTTAATTCCTGTTCTTTTTGCTTTTTATTTTTTGTATCTGTATTTAGATGATGTGCTTCATCTGAAAGCATAACAATATTTTTACTATGCAAATCATTCAAAGTAGTTTGATTCTCTTTTTGCAGGTGAATATCATTATAAAATTTCTGAATAGATGTAAATTTGATTTCTATACTTTGAGGATTGTCTGAAAAAGTATCTACTTTTTTTATACTGACTGTCTTATCATCAATAATAATTTTCTCTTTAAAAAGATATTTCGTATGAGTGTTATTTATAAAATTATTTTCTGTTTTATCTACAATATTATTTTGGTTCACAAAAAAAATAAAATGTCTGTAACCTTGTTTATAGTAATACAAAATCATAGATGCCATTATCAAAGTTTTTCCTGTTCCAGTTGCCATATTAAACATAAGATGAGTAGGTGTTCTGTGTAGCTTTGATTTTGGGTTTTGATAA
This sequence comes from Bacteroidota bacterium, assembly GCA_024206165.1. Classification (GTDB taxonomy): domain Bacteria; phylum Bacteroidota; class Bacteroidia; order Cytophagales; family Amoebophilaceae; genus JAAGZN01. Next base: position 2,672 of record JAAGZN010000918.1, on the reverse strand, counting down.
TATAAAAAATTTTCTATTGCTTCTTTTTGCCAATAGTAAAAGTCATGCTTTAAATTATTTGAAATATATAAAGGAATATCTAAAATTTCAGGATTAAAGTTTTTTAATGCTTCTTTTTGAGTGTTTATTGTTTCATGTAAATTTTTAATATCTGTCATAATTATTTCTCACAGTTATAAAATTCATTTGTTAATTTCTGGTCACTTTTGCTTATTTCAAATTTTGCATCTTCCATTTCTGTTTTGTTTACATAGATTTGATTTAAATCAAGCATTGATAAAAACATTTTTTTTTGCTCTTCTAAAGATAGATTTTTAAAGCTTTCTTCTTTGATTACTTTTTCTTTAAATTCTTTGATTTTGAGGTTGTAATTCAAGAAATATTTTTCGTACATTTCATCAAAAAATGCTTCTAATTCTTTTAGGCTTTGGCAAGTAAGGATTTTTTCTTTGGCTGTTTCATTGGATTTTGCAAGTTCAATGTAAAGAAAAGAATCATCAATGTTTTCTTGTGCTAAAACTTTTTGATTTCTTTCATTGCAAATTTCTATGTGTTCATCTAATTGTTCAACCAAAATAAATTTTCTATTTCCCCCATCTTCTTTGTTTAATACAAATGTCGCATGTCCTGTTGTCCCACTTCCTGCATGAAAATCAAGTATTATGTCATTATCAGAAGTCATTATTTTAAAAGTATCTAATACTGTATAAAGTGATTTTGGAAAACTAAAATTTTGGTTGCCTATTATTTTTTCTAATAATCTTATGCCCTGGTGATTTGCATTATATTTTTTGTCTGACCAAATAGTTGGAACTTTTTGTCCTTTATCAATTCTATACTTTTCATAAATAACTATTTTTTCATTTTCTTTAATGGCTATTAATTCGCTTAATATTTTTTCAGAAGAAGGCTTTGATAGTTTCCATGTTCTTTCTTGACCACTAGTCGTTATTGGATAAACTTCAAAATAATCTTTTTTTTGTTCTGTGGTGATAATTTTTAAATGCTTATCAACATATAATGGATACCAGAAAGATTTTTTGTGTTTTCTTAAATTTGCATCTCCTCCACCAATCCTAACAAAGTTGTTTAGCTTATATTTTCCTTTTTCATCTTTTTTATTAAAAGTTTTTAAAACTGCTTCATCTAAAACTACATTGTTAAATTTTGCAGAAGAGTTTTTCTTTGCATATACAATCATAAAATCATTAATAGTAGAAAAATATTTAGCTTGATTTCTCCCCATAGGGTTATTTACAACTGAAATAATTCCTAATCTGTTTTCTTCTCCAAAAATCTCATCTGATAAAACTAATAAATATCCAAGTTCAAAGTGATCAATAGCAATGGCAATAAACCCATCATCTCTTAATAATTGTTTTCCAGCTTCCAATCTGTTTCTCATAAAAGTTAGCCAAGTAGAATGATTGAAAGTGTTGTTATATGTAAATATACTTGCATCTCCTCCAGTATTATACGGTGGGTCAATATAAATCAACTTTATTTTCCCTGCGAATTGCTTTTTAAGTGAGTGCAAAGCAAGTAAATTATTACCTTTAATAATCATATTTTCTTTGATAGTACCGTTTTCACCTCTTTTAATTTCTTTAACTTCCTGCTCTCCATCTTTAGTATATTTTTTCCAATTTACCAGTACCTTTTCATCAAACAATCTATCAATTTCATCTTGTGCTAAAACTTGATTAAAAAATATCTCTTTTCTTTTTGATTGTTTTTGTTCATAATCTCCTTTTTTTTGAGAATATTCAAAATAATCATCCATTCCTTCTTCTGTGCTTTGTCCACCTTCTAAAATACAATCTTTATATGGAAAATCTAAAACTACATCATTTGTATCTTTTAAAAATCTTTTTCCATCTGTTAAACCAATCCTATTTTTAATAATCCAAAAAAGTGAGTCCATGTTAAAAAGTTAGGCAGTGCCTCACCTTTTTGATATTGAGGATATTTAATATAAAATAACCGCATATATATTAAATTACTACGACTAAACCCTTTGCCCTGTTTTTGCTTTAAATCTTTAGAAATATTATCAATTAACTTTGCACCATATTCAGCTTTAATTTTTCCTGCTTGTTCAAATTCAATAATATATCTACCTATTTCCCAATAAGTTTTTATTAATATTGTATTTACTTGAGTATATGCTTTTTGTTTAGATTTGTCTAAGACACTAACGATTGAATCAATTAGCTTATTGTAGTGATTGAAATTTTTCATTACATCTTTTGACATTACAATTTTCCATATTATTAAGTTTGATTAATTCTATTATACTAAAATTAACATATATTTCAGTAAGTTTTAAATTGCTTTGTCAAAATTCATGGTTTCTTTAAACTGGTTAAATTCATTTTCTAAAACTTTAATTTCAGCATAATATTTAGTTCTAAATACATCCTCTTTCTGACCCCAAAAAGGATGATCGGCTTTTATTTGTTTAATTTCTTGTAAGATAAACGCATTCCTATTTGTTACAGAAAGAGATTTTTTTCTTTTTACTTTTAATTGTTTTTTTTTTATTCAATAGTTAGATCCGCAATAATATTTTTCATTTTATCTACTTTATACTCTAAATTTTTTTCTTTTTTAGAAATATTATTATGTTCAAAAGCTTGAAAGCCAAATTTTAAAAACTTGTCTTTCCATCG
>JAAGZN010000917.1 GCA_024206165.1 Bacteroidota bacterium | reverse complement strand
GTTAGTTTACAACGTTTTAGAGCTAACTAAACCGTTTTATTCAATGGTAAATGTTTAGTTTAACAGAGATTGAGGTGATCTCTTATTACTGGGCTTACTTTGCACTAAGTTTCTTGGGGAACTATAAGAAACCGTTGGAGTAATAAGTTCTACGATGTTCCCATGCACAGAGCTGTTGTAATACGCTTGTTTACAACGTTTTAGAGCATACAGAACCGTTTTATTCCATGGGAAATGCTTAGTTTAAAAGAAATTGGGGTGAACTCTTATTACGGGGTTAAATTTTCACTAAGATTCATGGGGAACTATAAGAAACCGTTTAAGTAATAAGTTCTACGCTGTTCCCATGGACAGAACTGTTAAAATACGTTTGTTTACAACGTTTTAGAGCAAACAGAACGGTTTTATTCCATGGGAAATGGGTAGTTTAAAAGATTTTGTTGTTAATGCTTCGGACGGCGCCTAGTTCTACATTCTTTTCCTGCACGACGCTTTGCCGATGTTGAAGTAATAAGTTCTACGCTGTTCCCATGGACAGAACTGTTGTAATACGTTTGTTTACAACGTTTTAGAGCTAACAGAACCGTTTTATTCAATGGGAAATGCGTAGTTTAAAAGAAATTGAGGTGAACTCTTATTACG
>JAAGZN010000916.1 GCA_024206165.1 Bacteroidota bacterium | reverse complement strand
TAACCCTGCCCCCAAAATGGGGGCAACAAGGCAAGTTGACTCAAAAGTCATTAAAAGTATCTTGTCTGATGAATTTGAGGGTGTAGAATCTGAATTTCGATGTTATTTTGATGAGCAAGGAGCCGTTTTTGAGATACAGGGGTAAATGCCCCCAAAACAGGGGGAATACTGTAGTGATGTGTTGTTCTCCGACTTTCCCATGTAACTTAAAAATCTTGTTCTCAAAGTCATCGATTGTGATATGATCAAATTAATCATCAACTTAGTTTGTGCTTCAGGTAATCACCTCCTTTTCTGGGGGTGTTTCTGCCCCTCAGTGGGGGCAGCGAGAAAGATCATCTAAAGTCACTCTAAGTCCGTCATTTCAAGAATACCGGGCTTTATTTCTGCAATTTATTGAATTGAACTATGATAGTATTAAGTAATTACCAGAATTGTCATGTTAGAATATCATTTAGTCATCATTGCCATTGCTGTCCCTGTCACTGCTCTCTTCATCTTAACTCAACATAACGTTATTCGTGACTGTCTCTTCCGTATCAACACCATTGCTATCTTCTATGAAGAGCTCGGCTATCTCCTCTGGAAACGCCTCCGGTGTACAATTTATTATCATATCTGGGAGGCAACCATGATTGAATGCATCATTCAACGCTAAAATAGGATTTGATGCATTTCGCCACATCTTTGCCACAAATTTGCTTGCTTGCTATGTAATTCCAGACTTGTTTGCATGGTGGTAGGAGACCCAGATCAATGACCTTTCTATCCTTTT
>JAAGZN010000915.1 GCA_024206165.1 Bacteroidota bacterium | reverse complement strand
TTATGCTTATAATTATTATTAAAATAAGAATAATTAAATTTTAATTAAAGAAAGTCTTTTTAATGTTAATGCTATAGTGATGTATTTTGTAAATTAAATTTATAAATATAAAAATAAGAAGTTTATGGATATTGCTTTAGTTATAAATAAAATCAGAAAAATATAACTGAAAAAGTTTAATTAACCTGAAAACTTTAAAACAAGAAAATCATGAATTCTTAAGAAATCACAAATAAAAAATATAAAAAATTTAATACCTAGATAGTTTTATTAAATCTATATTACTTCCATTTTAAGAAGGTCTGATGATAAGTGTTTTTTCTATGAAAATAATCGATTCTAGATACATTTTGAATTATGTCGAGTATAAAGTTAATGGCTTAAATTGTATATTTCTAGATCTAGGAGAAGATAATTGCAAAGAATTAGTTCTCAAGGATCTGAATATCTAATATAAGATCCATTTGCAGAATCATTAATACGTGTCTCACTTTTAAGATATTTTTCTCTTTCTTAAAGCATTAAAGATTATAGAACAGTTAAAAAAAACTTATCAAAATTCAGATTACCTTGAGAAATATATAAATTCTTTAATCCTACAAATATGATATCTTGAACTTGCTTCAATCATGTCTCTTTTTCATCATAATTATAATTTTAATAATAAATTTGATTTTACAATATTAATAAAAATTTAAAGTTTACTCAACTATAATGACGTTCCCAAGAAATAGAATCAAGAACAAGTTTAAAAGTATCAGAAATAATAAAATATAAACCAAATATATTTAGTACTTAATTAAATAGTTCTTCAAATATTTTTAAGGATTTAATATTATTAGTGGAAGGTATATATAGCTGATAATAGATAATCAATTTTTTTAATAATAAAATATTTAGGGATGTGTTAGAATTATTGAATTTAGTTTTGCTTAAAATGCTATTTAGCAAATTTAATTCATCTTCATTTAATTTATATTTAGAATTAAAATTAGAAATCTGTAAATCAAATTCTTCAGAATCAGAAATTTGAAAACCAAAATATTTGGTTAGAGATATAAAAAATTTAAGTAAAAAATAGCTATTATCCTCTTGGGAATCATTTAGTTCTATAATTTTTGTTTTTAGAAATAAGTATATATTTTCATATTTCACATCTTCTTTCAAAGTTTTATCTAATAAATCAGCAATAACAATAATAGTGATTCCTTTATTTATATCTTTTTTAATTTGATCTAAATTTAAATGATCTTGTATTTCAGATAAATATTGTAAGCCATATTTTTTTTTGTCATAGACAATCATGTCTAAAATATTCAAAGGATAAAATAAAGAGGGGCTATATTTTGGTTTTTTGGATCTAACATTATTAATAACATATGACTTAAGGCCAAGTCTTTCTGTAAAAATCTTTGCTATTATAGAGGTCTCCTTATATTTAATTTGATTTATTACAATACCTTGAGTATCTATCATTTTATAAAATAATTTTAATCCCTTTTCTAATAGAAGTTTGTTCTGTAATCTTTAACGTTTGCCAAATTTTCAAGAGCTAAATAAACATTATAAGGTTCCATCATTTTTTGAGCTTTTATATCATTAAGCCTATGACCTTCTTGATTTTCTAACTTAGAATCTTTTCGATCCTTTAATTCTAAAATTAATACTCCATTTTTATCTTCAAAAGCTTCTGTTCTGTCATTTTTATTTTTTAATGAAAAAGCTAACCCAATGGTTTTATCTGAATTACCAATATTTTTTAAATAGCTATTTTTAAAATGAATATTTTTAAATTTCAAAAATTTTGCTTGCTTCCCATATCTTTTAGCAATTACTCTTAATTTAGTGTCATTTTTATCAGCAAGCTTTGTTTTTATAATTTTAGCTTTTTCCATTTTTAAAACCTCTTTAGTTATTTTATCTTTAACATATTCTAATTCAGTTAATCCACCTTTAGAATGCTTTATAGGAATAGCAACAATATATTGGTTATCTATTTCAAAAACTGGTGAAACTTTTTTCTTTTTATCTTTAATATACAACCATCTAACTAATCCTCTAGCATTTTTGATAGTTCCTATAACTTTAGCATTTTTTGGAATTTGTTTGGCATAATGAGTTTCAATATTTTTTAATTTAGTTTCTTCGTCAAATTCTTTTTTATTTTTAACATTATTAGCAAAAATATCAGCTTTACGATATATTGCATCTTTAGTTTTATCTGAAGCAGATATATGTCTTTCTAATACAGCCATTTCATAATCAAAGCCACCTTTCTTTTTTTGTCGTATTTTAAAGAGTTTATAAACTTCATATTTTAAGTCAGTTTTTGTTTTAATGACTTTACCTTTTCTCCATCTTTTAATATTTGGGAATTTTTTTCTTAGATCTCGATATTTGAATGTTCTGTGTGTATTTATTATCATACCATCAGTATGTGTTTGAGCAAAAGCCAAAGAATCTTGAGCCTTCTTAAATTTTTCAACTAATCCATCAGTTTCATTGTTTACTTCTACTTCATCTTCTTTAGAAGGATGTACATAAAATTTAGCATAAACAATGTCAATAGTCTCTTTAACCTTATATTTATCTTGATGCTCCATTAAATAAGTTTTTAGCATACCATCTTTTATTTTTATATCAGTATCTGGGATGCTATCATAAGGGATATATATTACATCCAGATCTAAAGATGAATATTCAAATTTATTTTCATGATCTAATTCAATATCAGTAATATATATGCTATTAGACATTAACGAATTTAATTTTTCGATCAATCTTTGTTTCTTGGTTCTAACTTCTAAATAATACCATCTAGATTGTTCTTGTTCAGATCTTTTATCAAGGGTTTGCAAAAGGTATAATAATGAGTCTTTATCAAATTCTTTAGTATCTTTATTTATAAATATTCTTTTTATAAAAGGGTGAATATGTTCTCCTTGAATCATATCAATTAGTTCATCTTCTGAAATTCTTAATCCTAATTTTTGATATTCTTTAGGATACATAAATTCCATGATCATTTCTCTTATGTAATTATTCCAAACGACATCTTGAATGTTATCTGTTTTTTGTTTTTGTTTAGAAAATTCACTTCTAAATCTACTTAATACTTTATCATAATCTTGAAATTGTATTTTTTGTCCAGCAACTTCGCCAATATCTAATTTATTTTTATTACCATATAAAAAAGGCATAACGCCTTTTATTCCTTGGCTAGAAATAAAAAGTATTAATAATAAGGTAATAAATCCAACAAGTAGTCCGCCTTTTTTTCTAATTGAGTTAATCATTTTTTATGTTTTATGTGAATCGTATTTATTGTTTAAATTATATATACTCGGCTCCATCTATAAATGTTTTGGAAAATCAATTATAAATTTTACCAGTTATTATATATACTAATTCCATTTGAAGAATATCTGACAATCGGTCTTTTCTCTATGAAAATAATCGGTTTTAGATACATCTTGATATACGTCGAGTATATTCTTTAAAAATTATATATCAAAGCAAATTTATCTAAGAATCTTAAATTTAACAAATTAATAAGGTTATATCGGAAATAATATTTTGATTATATGCTATTTTTATGTCAAAATATATTTGAGGGCCTCTGATTTTAAGAGATTAAAATTATTAATTCATTTTTAATTTAGTCATAATTTAATCTAGAAAGTCTGTTCTAAATAAATTATTTCTAATAAAAGATTTAAAATTTATAATCAATTATTTTAAAATTAGATTTTGATTTTTAAATTATAAAAAGATAGAAAATAATAATAAAATCAATTTAGATTGATTAATAATATAAATAAAAAAACAGAATAGAGATATTTTATAAATTTTTAAAATATAAAATAAGAACAAACTATGAATATATCTTTAATAAATAATGCTAATTTATTTGTTTTTATGATATACAAATTAGTAGATTAGAATTCCAAAAAACATAAGCTATGTCTAAGCCTTTTTGGAATTTTTTAAAGAATACTTTTTTCCCTATCAAAAAAACAGAAACCAGCAAAATTTTAGCAATTTGTTTTTTAAAGACCTTCATTTCTTCTATTTATGCCATACTTTATAATATAAAAGATGCTCTAATAATTAGTGCTAAAGGATCGGGAGCTGAAGCCATTCCAGTATTAAAAGGTTTTTTAGTCCTACCGATTTCAATTTTATTTGTATATATTTATTCTAGTATGAATAATTATTTCAAAAAAACTACGATCTTTTATTCGATCATGTTTTTTTTTGCAATTTCTTTCCTTTTATATTCTTTTATATTTAGACCAAATGAAAGTTACTTAATTCCAATAAAATCTACTAAGACAATTTTAAGTTTCATAGGTTCAAAAAATTCACATTGGGTTGCTGTTTATAGAAATTGGATACATTCTTTTTTTTATTTAGTAGCTGAATTATGGACTCAAGCATGTATTTTTATTTTGTTTTGGGAATTTGTTAATAGAATCTGTACAATAGAAGAAGCTAAAAAGAGTTATAATTTATTTATTGCTTCTGGCTCTTTATCTTATGCGCTCAGCTCTTTCCTTTTATATTATTTTATCAAATTGAAATATATTTCATTAAATAGCAAAATTCAAATTTTGATGATTGTAGCAGCTATTCAAATAGGTTTAATTATGCTAGTTTATTATTTTTTGAATAAGAAAGGTTCTATAAAAAAATCAGTTGATGAAAAAACAAAATTATCTTTTTTAGAAGGAATAAAATTTATTGTTAAATCTAAATATCTAATTTCAATAGCAATAACTGTAATTTCTGTAGGGTTAACTATTAATTTAGTAGAAATTACATGGAAAGCTAATTTAAAATTATTATATCCTGAAAAAACAGATTTGATGGCTTTTATGTCAAAAGTTAGCGGTATACAAAACTTATGTTCATTGTTTGTAGTCCTCCTAATAAGTGGAAATACTTTAAAACGTTTTTCTTGGAAATTCAATGCTAGAGTAACTCCAATTATAATAATGATCACTGGAGTCATATTTTTCCTAGCAAGTAAATATAAAAATATATTATCTGATTTTTCATTTGTATTAGGAATCAGTACATTAAAATTAGTAGTAATATTAGGAGCCTTTCAAGTAATAAGTAGCAAAATTTGTAAATACTGTTTTTATGATATAACTAAAGAGATTGCTTATATACCATTAGATAATGAAGCTAAAATCAAGGGCAAAGCTGCTATTGATGCTGTTGGATCTAGATTGGGAAAATCGGGATCTTCTTATATTCATGTATTAGTACTATGGCTAGCCAGTACAAGTTCAGTTTTGAATGTAACAATTTTTCTTATTCCTATTCTTATATTGATATGTTTCTTTTGGTTGGTTTCAATAGAATTTATATCTAAAAAATTGAATAATAATTTAATTAATAGTAAGGATATTTCGACTTAAAATTTAAAATGCTAAAAAAAACAAAAAATTATTTATTAGAAAATTTTTTCCCAATTAAAAAAGAAGAACTAAAAAAGATTTTGTTTATTTGTTTACTAAAAGGAATTATTTCTTCAGTTTATGCATTATTAACAAATTTAAAAGATGTAGTTATTATAGGAGCAGAAGGTTCAGGAGCAGAAGCGTTACCAGTAATAAGAGGATTTTTTGTTTTGCCCTTTTCAATACTTTTAGTAGTTGTATATTCCTATTTGAGCAATAAATACAAACCAACAAAGATATTTTATATTATAATGTCTTTTTTTTCTATATCCTTCATTTTATATTCTTTTGTTTTAAGACCTAATGAAATTTTTTTTTCACCCAATAAATCTGCAGAAAAGCTATTAAATATATTAGGTTCAAATAATTACCATTGGGTAGCTGTATATAAAAATTGGATACATTCTTTTTTCTATATACTTTCAGAACTATGGTTACAAGCTACAATTTTTATACTTTTTTGGGAGTTTGTCAATAGAGTTTGTTCTATAAATCAAGCTAAAAGGAGCTATAATTTATTTATTGCTTCTGGAGGAATATTTAATTTTACTACTTCTATTTTATTTTATAATTTTTTAAAATATTTTAAAGGTTCTTTTAATCTTAAATTTAAATTTGTAGCAATTTATATTAATTTCTGCATATTACTGCTTATTATAATATATTATTTTTTAAATAAAAATAGGGACATACAAAAATTATCTAAACAAAAAACAAAACTATCTTTTTTAGAAAGTATAAAACATATTTTTTCCTCAAAATACTTAATTTGTTTATTAATAATGACAGTTTCTTTAGGTTTAGGATCTAATCTTATTTCAATTACTTGGAAAGCCAATTTAAAGAATTTATATCCAATAAAATCTGATTTTATAAACTTTATGATTAAAGTAAATAGTTTAGAGCATCTCATTTCTGCTATTTTTTTAATTTTTATTAGTGGAAATATTATAAGAAAAAGGGGATGGAAAATATCAGCTTCTATAACTCCTTTAGTAATTTTAATCACTGGTAGTTTATTTTTTATATCAAGCAAATTCAGGACTTCATTATATCCTTTTTCTTCTTTTCTTGGTATTTCTACTTTAAAGTTAATTGTAATATTAGGAGCTATTCAAGTCTTAAGTACTAAAATATCCCGTTATGCTTTTTATGATATGACTAAAGAAATTGCATATATACCTTTAGATAATGAGTCTAGAACTAAAGGAAAAGCAGCTATTGATACTATTGGTTCTAGGTTTGGTAAATCTGCTTCTTCTTATATTCATTTATTCATTTTATGGATTGCGCATACTGGTTCTGTCTTAAATATTACCATTTTTTTAATTCCTATTCTAATATTGATATGTACAGGTTGGTTATATTCAGTTAAATATATTTCAAGTAAATTGAAATCACATAATTATAATGTTTAGATTTTTTATCATTTTATTTTTCTTTATAACTTTTCAAACTAATGCTCAGAAAATGGGTGATGATAGATGGGGTTATAAACTTGTTAAAAATATTAACCCCTTATTAGAGGAAGCTTTAAAGTATTTTAAAAAACCAGGGTTAGCTTTAGATTTAGGAGCTGGTAGAGGAATAGATACTTTAAAATTATTGCATGAAGGCTGGAAAGTATATGCTATAGATTCCAATAAATTATCAAGGAAGCTTATACTACAAAATGCCAAAGATCAAGATTTAAGTCAAAATTTACATTTTATGCTTTATAAATTTAAAGATATTCCTGAGAATTTATTTACAAAAAGTTTTGATTTTATATATGCTTCTAGATCTCTACAATATTGTGATCCTCAATTTTTTCCTAAATTTTGGCTTCTTTTAAAAAATTGTCTTAAGAAAGATGGAATCCTAGCTATTCATTTGATAGGTGATAATAATAAAGAAAAAAGAAATAAATCAGTATTTTCATTACAAGAAGTAAAACTATTGTTAAAGGATTATGAAATTTTGAAATTTATAATCTCTAAAAACAGATATCATCCAAATCATAAACAAATTAAACTTCCAGATATTTATAAAATCATTGCAAGAAAAATATATAAATAATATTTCATTTTATAATAAATTTGGTAAATAGTGTTTGTAAGCAAACAAAACTATAGTTAAAAGTTACAATTTAAATTCATGTATATATCACAAAAGAAGTAGTCAGCTTATAAAAACACAAAATATACCAAAAACATACCTATCGAATAATAAGTCAATTCCTTATC
>JAAGZN010000914.1 GCA_024206165.1 Bacteroidota bacterium | reverse complement strand
TAAACCGAGCTATGCAATAAAAATGGCAATAATAACAGGAATCGTTAATTTAAAAAATGGATTTTAAAAAAGATACTTCATGAGAGGAAACCTTTTTTATAACTTTTTATAGGTAGGCCAGACTTTTGCAGCGCCTCCAAAGATCTGTCTCTGCTAAATTAGCAATGCCTTGTTTTTAACTAAATTTTATTGATTTTTTCTTTTAACGAAACTCCCTATATATTGTAATCATTCGCTCCAAAATACAAAAGATTATTGCTATTTCTATAAAAGATGCCTTTCAATTGCTTCAGAAAAAAAACTTTTAGGTTTTGAATCTTGTATAGTTTCTACTGCTTTACCATTTTTAAAAATTATGATAGTTGGAATTGTTTTTATTCCATAAGTAGAAGAAAGTTGAGCATTATTATCAATATTGACTTTTCCAACAATTACTTTTTCATCATAATCTTTAGCTAATTCATCTATCGTAGGAGCAAACATTCTACAAGGACCACACCATGGAGCCCAAAAATCAACTAATGCTACTTTATTAGCTTTTAATATCTCTGATTTAAAATTGGTATCTGTTAGTTCTAAAACCATCATAAATTTATTTTAAAGATTATTTTAGACAAGTTAATAAATTTTATATTTTTAAATCAAATTTTATTTATTATTGTTTTTAATTATAGGAGGCGCTGCAAAAGTCTGGCCTACCTATAAAAAGTTATAAAAAAGGTTTCCTCTCATGAAGTATCTTTTTTAAAATCCATTTTTTAAATTAACGATTCCTGTTATTATTGCCATTTTTATTACATAGCTCGGTTTACTATTTCTATAGACTTGATACAATATTTGAAATATTTTTATCTCTCTGAATTTAAATTCGACCGGATTTCGTACATAATGGACTGATTTATTATATTTTTGATCTTCTTCACTTAGAGGTTTTCCT
>JAAGZN010000913.1 GCA_024206165.1 Bacteroidota bacterium | reverse complement strand
TGTGAACCGAACAACGCTTCAGTGGCCTAATGGATAAGGCATCGGCCTTCTAAGCCGGGGATTCTGGGTTCGAGTCCCATCTGAGGTGCTGGTTTTGCTTTATTGATCATAAATCGAGCAATCATGTACAATCGATTAAATGAATCAACTTGATAGCAAATCAGATACTAACAACGCCTCAGTGGCTTAATGGATAAGGCATCGGCCTTCTAAGCCGGGGATTGTGGGTTTGAGTCCCATCTGATGTGCTGGTTGTGCTACATTGATCAATAATCGAGCAATTATTTACAATTGATCAAAATGAATAAAATTGATACCAAATGAGAACTTAACAACGCCTCAGTGGCCTAATGGATAAGGCATCGGCCTTCTAAGCTGGGGATTGTGGGTTCGAGTCCCATCTGATGTGCTGGTTGTGCTATATTGATCAATAATCGAGCAATCATTTACAATTGATCAAAATTAATAAAATTGATACCAAATGAGAACTTAACAACGCCTCAGTGGCCT
>JAAGZN010000912.1 GCA_024206165.1 Bacteroidota bacterium | reverse complement strand
CAGTTCTGTCCATGGGAACAATTTAGAACTTATTACGTCAACGGTTTGTTATAGTTCCCCATGAAACTTAGTGAAAACTTAGCCCCGCAATAAGAGTTCCCCCTAAATTTCTTATAAAGTACGCATTTCCCATGGAATAAAACGATTCTGTTTGCTCTAAAACGCTGTACACATACGTATTACAACAGTTCTGTCAATTGGAAAAGAGTAGAACTTATTACTTCGAGGGTTTCTTATAGTTTCCAATGAAACTTAGTGAAAATTTAGCCCCGCAAAAAGAGTTCACCTCAATTTCTTATAAATTACGCATTTCCCATGGAATAAAACGATTCTGTTTGCTCTAAAACCTCGTAAACATACCTATTACAACAGTTCTGTCCATGACAGCAGCCTAGAACTTATTACTCTGAGGGTTTCTTATGGTTCCCCATGAAACTTAGTGAAAAGTTAGCCCCGCAATAATAGTTCACCTGAATTTCTTATAAAGTACGCCTTTCGCATGGAATAAAACGATACTGTTTGCTCTAAAACGTCGTAAACATACGTATTACAACAGTTGTGTCCTTGGGAAAAGCCAAGAACTTATTACACCAGGGGTTTCTTATAGTACCCCATCAAGCTTGCTGAAAACTTAGCCCCGCAATGTGAGTTCATCTCAATTTCTTATAAAGTACGCCTTTCACATGGAATAAGGCGAATCCCTTAGTTCTAAAATGTCGCAAACATACGTTTTACAACAGTTCTGTCCATTGGAACAGCCTAGAACTTATT
>JAAGZN010000911.1 GCA_024206165.1 Bacteroidota bacterium | reverse complement strand
GTATTTATCCAATTATTTACGCAATCCCTATGAATTTTATGACCACACTTTAAAATTCTAATATAAGGACCCAAAAACTTCTTACATATTAGGCATTTTATTTCCTCTTTCTCTTCACTTTTACTTTCACTATTTATTCCCTCTTTCTCTTCACTTTTACTTTCACTATTTATTTTATCATCTTCACTTGCTTTTTTTATTTTTTTATTTTCATACTTATGTTGTAGATCATTATTAAGAATTATATTAAATTTGTATATACCAATGTGATTATTACCAAATCTTTCATCTAGACAATCTAAATCCTCATCTTCATTATGATTTATATTAGGTTCTTTTTGAAATTTTTTATTTTGTTTAATATAATTTTCAAAATCTAGACAATCTAAATCCTCATCTTCATTATGATTTATATTAGGTTCTTTTTGAAATTTTTTATTTTGTTTAATATAACCTTCAAAACCATTGTTTAATCCAAAATTACCAGAATCATCAGAAGAACTATCGGCATTAAGGTACTCATTAAAATTTTTATATTTAGTTCTTCTATCTCTATCTCTACCTCTACCTCTACCTCTACCTCTACCTTGAAAATTTGAAGGATTATTTCTATTTGTAGTAACAGATCTAACTTCACTTTTTGTTTGCATAAATTTTATCTGCTTATCAGAACAAGCTATAATGAAGATAAAGACAGAAAAAAGATAAAAACTATTTTTTATCTTTTTTATTTTAAAAATTTGTTTTTTCATAATTATAATTAATATTAGTTTATAAATAAAATGATATATATTTCTGATGTTAAATATATATATTTTTTTTTATTAAAAATATATATATTGGATTATTTTTCTTTTTGGGATAATATATAAATTTGGTATAAATTGAAATATTCGCGGATTAATAATTTGAAAAATTCTATATAATAATTAAAATTAATATTATTTTAATCTTGTTTTTTTTAAATATTTTGTAATATAATGTAAAATAAATATTATTAGCAAAATATTGCAATTTATTTTTAAATACATAATTGAAGAAAAACTTACTTAAATTTAGTATTATATTGATAATTTTTTTTATTTTTTTTTTTAATTTATTTTAATAATAGAAGAAAGGTATAAAAAAATATTTTTATTTTATATATTATTATTATTAAGTTTTATTAGAAATATACTATTAGATTATATGATTCACAGTCCAATAAATATTACTGAATGAGTCTCTTAACTATCGAGCTATGCAATAAAAATGTCAATAATAACAGGAATCGTTAATTTTAAAAATGGGTTTTAAAAAGATTCCTCATAAGAGGAACTCATTTTCATAACTTTTTCTAGGTAGGCCTGACTTTTGCAGTGCCTCCGTTGTACTAAGTAACGTATCAATAGCCTTTTTCTGTTTTTTTCGAAATCCACGGTATTTTTTTTCATATGCATTTTTTGAATGTCTACACATATCTGTGAGATATTGATCATGCATTTTTACCAAATGATCGAGTAATATTTTTCGAGTCTCAAGCATGAAACATATCATCATTGCATAGCGTTTATGATCCTTAAATCTATTGAGGTGTTTTGAACTATAATTTCTGGCCAGCCGGAATAGATAATTCATAAAAGCAGGATCGATTAATTTTTCCTCAAATTTGCCTATACCTGTATTCTCTAAAGTCTGATAGCGTTTCAGATAACTTTTTAGTGAAGATATTTTTGCAGAAGGCGGATATTCTTTCAGTTTATAGAAATATGATCGTTGTTCGCCTTCTGGTACACTAAGAAATTGGTCAATAGATTTTTTAAGATTTGGAGAAAGGCTAAGGAGGCACTGCAAAAGTCAGGCCTACCTAGAAAAAGTTATAAAAATGAGTTCCTCTTATGAGGAATCTTTTTAAAACCCATTTTTTAAATTAACGATTCCTGTTATTATTGACATTTTTATTGCATAGCTCGGCTTACT
>JAAGZN010000910.1 GCA_024206165.1 Bacteroidota bacterium | reverse complement strand
CTAAAGTTTTCAACTATTCACATTAATTTGATGAAGTATGATTTTTTTATGATTTTTATAATTTTATTTTTATAAATTAAATATTAAATAAAAGTGATAATTTATTTGGTAAAGTCATAGAATTCAAGATGTATCTAAAATCGGTTATTTTCATACAGAAAAGACCGATTATCAGATATTCTTCAAATGGAAGTAGTATATCTGAAACCTTTTGATCTCAAAGAGTAGTGACCGATTATCAGATATTCTTCAATTGGAAGCCTTTACATTAGTATCGTATATAAATTGATTTGATTAACCTTCTTATAAAGTATTACCCATCAAAAAGGCCTTAATATTCATACTTCTTTTTCCTTCAGGTTTAAGAGTTAAAATTGAAATGGCATAATTAGTAGTTCCAATGTAAATATAGGATTTATTGTCTGTTAATATTTCACCTGGCTTGAGCCTTTTCATTTTAGATTCATCTTTATAGATATCGACTTTAAAAATTTTATAATGCTTTTGTTTTAAAATTGACCAAGCACAAGGGATAGGAGATAATCCTCTCACAAAATTATATATATTTTCAGCAGTATCATTCCAATTAATTTCGCAATCTTCTTTTTTAATTTTAGGAGCTTTTTTTAAAAGTTGTTTTTCAATTTTAGGCTGTTCTTTGGATTTTAAAGTATTATTTTCAATTTGTTTAATAGTCTTTAAAACTAAATTAGCACCTTTAATTTTTAATCTTTCATATAAAGTGCCAACATTATCGTCATTATTAATATTTTCATATTCCATTAATGCAATTTTTCCGGTATCAATATTATCATCAAGAAAAAAAGTAGTAACACCAGTTTGTTCTTCTCCATTGATAATAGCCCAATTAATGGGAGCTGCTCCTCTATATTGTGGTAATAATGAAGCATGAAGATTAAGAGTACCAAATTTAGGCATATTCCAAACTTCTCTAGGCAATATTCTAAATGCTACAACGACTTGCAAATCAGCTTTATATTCTCTTAAGGTTTTTAAAAAGCTCTCATCCTTTAAATTTGATGGTTGTAAGATTTTAAGATTGTTTTCTAGAGCAAACTTTTTTATTGGAGAAGGTAAAACTTTTCTTCCTCGACCTTGAGGCTTATCAGGCACAGTAATTACCAATGGAATGTCATATCCATTATCTAAAAGTATTTTTAAACTTGGTATTGCAAATTCTGATGTTCCTAAAAATATTATTTTTAATTTCTTCATAAATATTTATTAATTTTTCGATATTCTTTTTGTATCATAAATAAAACTTAACAGTAAATATTAAACTATAAAGGATTATTTATATTAGTTTTTTAATCATTAGTTATGTTTATGTGCTAATTTACTAATTTTGTATTACTCTATAAAATGAATTAAAGAATTGCTTATTAATCATTAGAGCATGTTGAATTAATTAATAGACCGTCTGCAAAAGTATTCCTCTTATAAAAAAGATACAATTTAGCTTATGCTCTTTTACTATTTTTTCAAAATCCATTTTTCATATTTACGAATCCTGATATTATGTTCATTTTAATTCCATATTTTTTCTTATTATTTCTATATTTTTGACCCAATATATTAAACCGTTTTAATTCACATATTTTATGTTCTACGTATACTCTTTTTTTTGATAATATCTTATTATATCGTTTAGATAGATCGTCTAATTCTTTATTTTTAGGTTTTTTTATTGGTATTTTTGCCTTTTTATGAATATGTTGTAAGCCTTGATATCCACTATCTGCTAAGACCCTACTTGATATTGGAATATGATCTGTTTGTTTTCTTAATTTAAAATCATGCATAGAACCTGGTACTGATTTTGATATGTTTACTATTCTACCTTTTCCTGTTATTTGTAGCTCTGTTTTTATTGTATAACGTTTTTTCTTCCCTGAATAATATTTTTTCTGTCCTTTTTTTGGTCTATTTATTTCTTGTTCGGTTGCATCTACTATTAACGTTTCTAATTCTTTTTCTGATAATGTTCTGCATTTTTTTATATGACATACTTTTGATAACAATGGTTCTAGTTTTGATATGCCTCTACTTACTGTGGAATCGTCTATTCTGAAAAAAAATCCTATAAATAATTGTGTTGTGTATGTTCTATAATATAATAAAAGGCATACTAAGTAATTTTCTATGTTCATTAAACCTTGAGGTCTACCTAATACTTTTTTCTTTTTTTCATATTTTTTATTCCACAATGGTTTTAGCTTTTTAATTATAATTAAAAATTCCAGGTTTGTTAAATCTGTTAATTTTTTAAATATTGACGGTTTTTTCGCTAATTTTGTATAAAGATCCATATTTTTAGGGATTGCTTGAAATTTATAAAATAATTGTTTTATATCACTAATTTAATATGAATTGGCCTTTTTATTTATATTTTTAAATTCTTTTTGACTTTTGCAGACGATCTAATACAATTGTTCAAATAAAATATATACTTTAATTTTAAGCATTGGCTTTATAAATTTTATAATCAATAAGTAGGATGAGAAATAAATTAGCAAGATTTGAAGATAATAAGAATACTCAAAATGTTATTGAAGAGGGAAAAGATCTTTTCAATAATATTAAAGGTAAATGGAAAAGTGAGTATTTTAAAAATGATAACCCTATAATTTTAGAAATAGGATGCGGATGTGGAAAATATACATACTCTTTAGCAACGATGTTTCCAAATAAAAATTTTATAGGAGTTGATATTAAGGGAGCAAGAATATGGTTTGGAAGCCAAAAATGTTTAAATAACAATATTTATAATGTTGCTTTTCTAAGAACAAGGATAGAGCATTTAGATAATTTTTTTGCAGAAGATGAAATTGATGAAATAATAATTACTTTTCCAGATCCTAGACCCAAAAAAAGTGAAGCTAAGAAAAGATTAACAAGTCCAAGGTTTTTAGATTTATATAAACATATAATTAAAAGAGATGGAATCGTATATCTTAAAACTGATGATTTTAATTTATTTGAATATACGTTATATGTTATTAAAGCTTATAATTTTAAACCTATCATTTTTACTACGGATTTATATAGCTCAAATATCGATTCATATCATAAAGATATCAAAACAGATTATGAAGAAAAATATATTGAACAAGGAGCTAAAATTAAGTATCTAAGTTTTACTTTTTTTTAACTTATCATTAATAGTTTGAATAAAAGCTATAATGATATATAATATCAAGCTTAATACTACCCCTTCTTTTTTCATAGTGATAAACAATATTATTGCAATAGTTGCAAAAAAATATCGCAATTTATTTTTAGACCATTTATATCCTTTAAATTTAAAAGCAATGAATTTAATATTAGAAATAAGTAAGAGTGAACAAAATATTGAGATTAAAGAAAGAAATAAAGGATCATTCATAAATTTAATTTTCTTTAAAATTATAGAATTATCTAAAGTAGTTAATGAAGCTAATAAAAGAGCACATGCAGGAGTAGGCATTCCTTTAAAGTGATAAGTTTGTGAATCATCTAAATTAAACTTAGCCAATCTAAGTGCTGCTAAAGCAGGGATTATAAAAGCGGTATTATGGAGGTAATAATAAAAATCGTATTTATAATTTATATCTAGACCATTTTTTATAGTTATATATATCATCATACATGGCAATATTGATGATGTTACTAAATCAGCAAAAGAATCTAATTCTTTTCCCAAAGAGGAAGAAGATTTTAATAATCTTGCAACATAACCGTCTAAAAAATCAAGAATCATTCCAAGCCACATATATTTTTCAGCTGTATATAAATTACCATTTAAAGCTTCAATAATGCCTAAGCATCCAGAAACTAAATTGAATAAGGTTAAAAGATTTGGAATATGCTTTTTCATTAAAATAATTAAAGTTTTAATTTTTGTATAATTTTTAATATGCCATTTAATATTTTTATATATAATTAAATATTTCTTAGACAATTTTTAAATATACATAATTTAAAAACAATTGTTTATATTATGTATGCTTTAAAATTAAATAGTCTTGCTTATAGAAATATGTTTTCATTATTTTAGATATTATTTAAAAATTAAAAATATGAAATTTAAAGTAATAAATATTTTATTAATTGGATTAGGTGGGTTTTTTGGGAGTTTTATTAGATTCATTATTTTAGAAAAATTTAATACAGTATTTTTTCCCTTTGGGACTCTTTTTGTTAATACTCTTGGATCTTTCCTTTTGGGTTTATACTACTTCCATTTGAAGAATAATAGCTATCCGTAGTCTTCAGACTGCGGATTTAATTAATAATTACTAACTTGCAAAACAAAAGATATTTATAAATCGTTTCAAAATATTATTCTTTATAAATATGTCAGAATTTGGATATAAAATAAGAAATAAAGAGGGAATATATTTCATTACATTTGCAGTTGTTGAATGGATAGATGTTTTTAGTAGAAGAGATTATCAAGATATTATTATAGATAGTTTGAAGTTTTGTCAAAAAGAAAAAGGATTAATAATTTATGCATGGTGCTTAATGACAAATCATGTTCATTTAATAATTGCTGCAAAAGATTCTGATTTAAGTGAAATTTTAAGAGATTTTAAAAAGTTTACAAGTATAACAATTATTAAAGCAATAGAAAGTAATACTAAAGAAAGTAGAAAAAATTGGATGTTAAAAATCTTTAAAGAAGCAGGAACAAAAAATTCAAAAAATGTGAATTTCCAATTTTGGAGACAGGAAAATCATCCAAAGGAATTATATAGTGAAAAATTCATGAATGAAAAGTTAGATTATATTCATAATAACCCAGTTGAAACGGGGATAGTTGATAGTCCTGAAAATTACTTATTGAGCAGTGCTAAAAATTATTTGCTTAATGAGGAAGGATTAATAGATATTGACTATTTATAATATATAAAATCCGCAGTCTGAAGACTACGGATAGCAATTTGATAGAGAGCTTTAAAAAATAAAATTCTCAAAATAGTATAATTTAAAAATTAATTTTTGAGAGATAAAATATAGCATATTTGCTTACAAAAAGATTTATGGGTAAAACTATGGTCTGAAAACTACGGATAGCAATGTTATGTTTTTATAGAAATAAAGTTTATCAAGTACTAGTTTCAGTGATTAAACATTTTATTTTCTTTGAATAGTCAGATAAGTAAACATATTTTTGCATTTTAGTTTGTATTCTGTGTTTCTGAAAATAAATCTTCTTTACTTTTAGCATTTAATCGTTTATATAAATCTTCTTTTTCCTCTTTTTTTAACTCCTTAAAATGATATATCGTTTTTGTTTCTGTAGGCCTCCCATCTGAATAAGATTTGGTGACGTTAGATTTATCCGCACGAACTCCCATATCAATAATTTTTTGAGTGATTCCTGCTTTATTAAGTTTGTCAATAAAATGAAAATAAATATCTTGTGCTATTTTTAAAGTTTCTCTCCAGACATCTTCTAATCTCTTTTTAAGATCTTCATTATTATGCATAATAATCGCTATTTGTTCCAAAGGGTTTTTATTTTTATATCGTTTTGCGGCAAAATAGTCAAGATTATAACTCAAAAGTTCTTGTGCTAATTGAGCTTCAGACTCTTCTGACATATTGGGATTATATCTATTTAATAGTTCTTTATATTTTTTAGAAAATTATTCCCAATAATTATTCATATTAGCTTCCATTTGGTATAAGATCTTTTTATATCCAGGGATTACTTTTGTTTCAAATATATTTTTAATTTTAAGAAATTTTTCCTCATCAATTTCAATTTGTGATTTTTCTTCTTGTAATGGTTCATTATCAGGTTTTTTTCCAACTAACTCTAATATTTCTTGAATGCCATTTTCCATAATTTCAGCTAATTGCTTTTCTTCTTCTTCTACTTTTTTATTATTATCAACTACTATTTCATCAGCATTTTGTTTTTCTTCTTCTTTTTGAATTAAAATTTTAGTTTCATTTTCTTTTTTCTCAGTTAATCTTTCTACTGCTGATTTAGCTTCTGGATCATCAGGATTATTATTTAAGTTTTCTTGTGCTCTTTGTAAATCCGATTTAGTATTTTCTAATGTCCCTTTTGCTTCTTCTGCTTCTTTTTGTTTTTGCTCTTGTTCTTGTTTAGCTTTTTGAAGATTGACTTGAGCTGGGCTTAAGGAAATGTAATAAAATAACTTGGATAATATGATATTAGTGTTATATTTAGGTATGACACAAAAAGAAAAAGAGCTTACAAAAATTCGAAACAAATATTTATCAATAAAAAGTTGTTTAAGCGAGAAAGGACGTCGTT
>JAAGZN010000061.1 GCA_024206165.1 Bacteroidota bacterium | reverse complement strand
AGAGTCATACTGTCACCCAAAACGTTTTTGCCCAAATCACCATACACATAAACAAAAGTTCCAGGTATCAGGATGGGTTACCAATACGAACCGGAATAAGTTGAAACCAAATTGGCAGGTGGTCCCTGTATGGGTGAACCAGCACCCAATTGGGGGTGAAAAGTGCTCCGATTTTGGTCCATAATTTCAATTTTCTTGTTACGCTAATCAATAACTTTTTTTCCTGAAGGTTTCATGAGCTGTAATGAATAGACCATGTAGCCCCCCATTATGTGCCCCTGTGCTATTCATCTCAGCTCATGAAACCTCCAGCAAAAAAAGTTATTGATTACCCCCACAAGCCTTAATTTTGTCCTCATTTTGAGCAAAAAATGTGTAGGCCCTTATTACACCACTTTAAAGAGGTTGATGACTACTTTTGATGGCATGTCCAGATTCCTCATGAACAACTGGACCGGTGGAACCTATTAGTTCAAAACTAATGGCAGCCAAACGTGGTGAAAATGGGGGACAAAGAGTTAAAAAGCAAAAATCAAAAACTCAATTAGACGAGTCAAACTGGGAGAAAACATCAAAAACCCAATGTTATGACTGACATTGGGAAGATTGAAAGGTCCTGGGATGTAGCCAGGACCCAGACGAATCCGACCATGCGTCTAACTT
>JAAGZN010000909.1 GCA_024206165.1 Bacteroidota bacterium | reverse complement strand
GTCTTATAGTTCCTCTTAAAACTTTATTAAAACTTAGCCCTGCAATAACAGTTCACCTTAATTTCTTATAAGGTACGCCTTTTGCATGGAATAAAACGATTCTGTTTTCTCTTAAATGTTGTAAACATATTTATTACAACAGTTCTGTCCATGGGAACAGCCTAGAACTTATTACTTCAACGGTTTCTTGTAGTTCCCTCTGAAACTTAGTGAAAACTTACCCCCGCAATAAGAGATCACCTTGATTTCTTATAAAGTACGCATTTCCCATGGAATAAAACGGTTCTGTTTGCTATAAAACGTTCTAAACTTACGTATTACAACATTTCTGTCCAAGGGAACAGCCTATAACTTATTACTTTAACGGTTTCTTATAGTTCCCCATTAAACTTAGTGAAATCTTAGCCCCGCAATACGGGATCACCTCAATTTCTTATAAAGTACGCATACCCCATGGAATAAAACGGTTCTGTTTGCTCTAAAACGTTGTATACATACATAATACATCAGTTCTGTTCATGGATACAGCCTATAACTTATTATTCCGAGGGTGTGTTATAGTTCCCCTTAAAACTTTATTAAAACTTAGCCCTGCAATAAGAGTTCACCTTAATTTCTTATAAGGTACGCCTTTTGCATGGAATAAAACGATTCTGTTTTCTCTTAAATGTTGTAAACATATTTATTACAACAGTTCTGTCAATGGGAACAGCCTACAACTTATT
>JAAGZN010000908.1 GCA_024206165.1 Bacteroidota bacterium | reverse complement strand
CTGCACTGCACTGCACTGCACTGCACTGCACTGCACTGCACTGCACTGGACTGCACTGCACTGCACTGCACTACACTACACTGCACTGCACTGCACTGCACTGCACTTCACTGCACTGCACTGCACTGCACTGCACTGCACTGCACTGCACTGCACTGCACAGTGGGAGAGTGCAGGCCTTTAGCATTTCGATCAACCATGACACATTTTGCACTAGAAACCGACACTTTTGCACAAGAAAGTGACACTTTTCCACTATAAACTGATACTTGGCATCCACCGAAACATGGGGGCATAATATTTTGCCTAGATAACCTCCCAAATGGCCTTCCCCAGCGTAAATATGGTTGTTTTGCTAAAGGCCCAAATCGCACTGCACTCTCCCACTGTGCACTGCACTGAAGCTTTGTCTTGTGTGTATGGTCCATCTGGCATTTCTACAAGACACGGAAGCTAGGAGGTATGTTTGAATACCCACACAAAACGAACAAACATACCAACTAATAGGAATGTGGCAAGCCTGACCTGTAATGGGTCTTTGAAATATGATGTTTTTTGTAAGAAAGCTATAGAATGGAACATGCGACCAACCATGACCCAGTGCCAGGTATGGGTGATGCCCCATGGGGCTCCAGGAGCATTGCTGTGCGGCCGCCAGCGTTGGGATATATTTCAGGGGACTGATAAATAAGATCAACTGACCCTGCCCAATGATCATTGGACCATTCAACTATTGCTTAACCCAGCCAAGCAAGCCAGCAAGCAATCCAGCTAGGGCTTGGGTTAGCTCTATATTCACAACGGTGTCCGTCGTCCGTGTGTCCGTCTGAGTCAGCTGGCATTTCTAAACGGAGCGAAATAAAGGCTATAGCACCGAAGTAAATAATGATCGGGCATCATTTTTAGGATGGTAGAAGCAAAAAAAATAAATAAATGCAAATCCAATTTTTTTGTTGCCATTTTTTTTTGTTGGGGGGGATTTGATTTTTTTGTGTCAATGTCAACAAT
>JAAGZN010000907.1 GCA_024206165.1 Bacteroidota bacterium | reverse complement strand
GATCTTCATATTCTGTTATATGAATTTTTATTGTTTGAGGACTTAAATATAATAGATGTGCTATTTCTTCGGCATTGTTTTTCCTTCATCATGCCATAATAAAACTTTTATTCTGTCTTTTATTCGACCATCTCTCTCTTTTCTATATTGAGATAATAATTCTTTTCTTGATGAGGATGATAATATATTCATTTTGTTATATAAATAATTTTGTACTAATATCGAAAATTATTTATTATTTACAAATTATTTATTAATCTTCAAATGGAAGAAGTATATATGAGAAGTTAGGTCTGTATGCAGATTATCAAATAAGGAGGTATAAACAAACATGAAAATCGACTAACTCAAATACGTCAAATAAGATTTAAGAAGAAGTATATAGGAAAGCCTATTGCGGTAAAACCGCACAATGGGTTTGACGAGGCGGGAGTAGGAAACGTAACTTTATAAAGAGGTACTTGATAGTATCACACCTTAAAATAGCGCGCCTGTTCTCGACCCTACCATAATCTTACAAGTATAATAATTTCAATATCATATTTAACATATAGGTTTTTTTAATGTATTAGGTTTCATTTTTTTTGCAAATTCAGAATTTGGTAATTATAATTGTAGTATCTAGTTTTTATAACTCAAATACTTAAATATTATGAGCAAATTATTTTCTAAATTTCCTAGACTTTTACATATATATCTATCATTAGTTTTTTTCTCTATTATGTTTTGGCGTTGTGGTGTGGGAAATAAAAAAAATTTAAATGGTAAGAATTTTGCCAATGAAGCGTTTGGAAACATCCCTTTCAAAAATGAAATAAAAAAACAAATAATAAAAGATTCTATAGAAGATACAGTCGAAGGCAGAGAAATACAATGGATAAAAAATGATATTACTAAACCTGAAGGAGGAGATATTATTACAAATATCAAGAAGAAATTAAAAGAAAACAACTTGAAATTAAATAATGCTAATGCAGTAGAATGTATCAAAAAAACTATATTAAGTCAACTAAAAAAATATGCAAGTAAAAATAAAAAAAAGAAGAGAAAACAAACTAAAAATCACAGAAAGAAAAAAAAGCAAAATGGAAATCTAAAATCCTTAAAAGACTCTAAGTCACAAAATACAAACTGTACTTCTAGAATGTTTAAAAGATATGTTAAATTTTATATTGCGGCTTATAATATTAAAATTCAAAATAATGAATTAAATCAAAAGATTAATGATTATTATGAGGATAATGAGATTGGTAAGATTCAAGATAGAAGTTATGATACTTTAATAAAAAATATTGAAATAGGTCATAACGAAGAAAAGGAAAATGATAAATCGAATAAAATTAATAAGGCTATAAAAATGGCGTTGAAAGTTCTTAAGTTAAAACTTTACCCAGAAGAAATTGAAGAAAAAGATACGTGTCTTGAAAATGAAATTTATGATGATAAAGTCTATGAGATACTACCCTTTCCAACCATAGGAGTAGAATATTGGGGGGAGTTTTTTGATTCAGTCAATGAATTTAATAACTATTTTATAAATTATGTTAACAGTATAATACCCTCAGTAAAGGTTAATCCTCATTTAAGTGATCGAATTTTTTATTTTCCAAATCCATATACATGTACTATTGAAAATAAATTCGCATCAATTGGAGAAATTGTAAAAAACGCCAAAAATATAAAAATAGATCAAATATTTCAGAAAACATCAGGGCTTAATTATTTTAAATTCTACAACTTTTCTTCTAATGTATATTCTCCCAACCCTTCACAATCAAGTAAATCTCAATCTGTTACTGATAAATGGACAAAATTTTTTAGTTATATTACAGAATTGCAAGAAGATTGTATACAAAATGCGTTACATTGTGTAAATAACAAAATAGCTGAAGAAGAGTATCTTTTCTTTATTTCTGGCATAAATGGAAGAATGTTAAAATTAGCAAAAGGTGTCAAAAAGCAATATAAGAAAGTTTATAAAGATTCCTTTAATACTAATAATCCCAAAAGTCAAGGAACCTCAAAAAATATCATAATCCCTTTGATTAAATATATAGAAGTTATGGAAGAGTATACAGATATACTAGATCATATATTGGAACATCAAGAATATATATTAAAACAACATGGAGGACCCAACCAAATATCCAAATATATTTCTTTAAATAATTCAGTAAAAAGATCCTTCGGAAAGTTATTTTTAATGCTTGCCGAGAAATTTTATATAACGTATTTGTCTATTAATTACAGTGTTCAAAGAAAAGTACAAATTAAATTTCGAGACAAATTAATGTCTATAATAAATAATTCTTATTTAATTGATGGTTTATCTGAACTTAATATTAAACAACTTACTCAAAAAAATGAATTAATACCAGAATTATTTTTTAATAATGAAAGAGTGTGTGAAGCATTATTAAAATTAGGAATCATATTTTGTTTAGATATAGATCAGTTTCTTCCTCGTAATTTAAAAATAAATAAAAATCAACTATTAGGATTCCTTAACAGAGAAATAATACAAAAAATCATAAATTCAAAACTTGATTGTAGAAAACATAAGACTATAAGAGAATCAAAATTTCAAGTAAAATATATTAAGACATATCAAAAATTAATAAATATTCTAAGTACTAAGAATCCATATATAAAGAAAAATTTTGAATTTTTATATGAATTGTTAGAGACAGTTATAAAATTATATTCCACAGTATCTAATTTAAAAAACATCCATGTGAATGCAAAGATTGCCGTTTCCAATGGTATAATAACTGTCAAACATAATAAAGAAAAATTTAACACAAAGGATATGAAAGAAAAACCTAAACGTAAACACCATTTTACATATCCTATGCATCCTATGCAAAATATAGATACTTCAAATAAAGTAAGATTTTATGCTGGTCCTATAAAAGCCAAGAGATTTGTACCAGAAGCAATATCAAAATCAGCGGCAAAAAAAATGAATAATAGAAATCCAAACAATAATGCCAATCAAATTGAAGAAAAAGAACAAAATAATAATATAAATTTTAACCCAATAATCTTAAAGTCTATTATTAATGGATATGTAAACTGGGGAAATGATAATTTAAAATATTTTAAAAGTGCTAATGATGTATTAAAAAAAGATTCTATCAAGAATCTTAAGAGTTTATTACAACTAGGATTTGTTGAAACAATACAGTCAGGGAGGAGTGGTGCTGGAAGTCATCATGATTACATTGAGTTTATTACAAAAAATGGCAACACATATAAAGCTTCAATTATAGCTCCCCATAAGGGAAATAATCACAAAACCGTTTACTTAAATAACCTGATGAATATTAAAAAAGAATTAGAAAGAATATGTGAAGAAGAATTTAATAATGGGTAATAGATATAACTTTTCTAAATAGGTTACAACTGAACTTTCCCTCCAAAAGGTGTATTTTAAATTCAGTGGAGTAATTTATATGCTTATATGAGCTAAAAATTAACATTGTAATTTATTTTTTATATTAAAAAGATCAAAAATAAAATTAGGACTTATGTATATTTGAATCTCGAAAAAGCAAGGATTAAACTTATTTTGAAAGGAATTTCATAAGAATAAAATGAAATAAGTATAGGAGGCGCTGCAAAAGTCTGGCCTACCTATAAAAAGTTATAAAAAAGGTTTCCTCTCATGAAGTATCTTTTTTAAAATCCATTTTTTAAATTAACGATTCCTGTTATTATTGCCATTTTTATTGCATAGCTCGGTT
>JAAGZN010000906.1 GCA_024206165.1 Bacteroidota bacterium | reverse complement strand
TACGAAAAAGGGATAGAAGTTACGAAAAAGGATATGGATGCTATAAACATTAATGGCGACAAATTTCATCCTGAATGGAATTATACCATTGAAAATTCTGCATAGCCAATCATTTAGGTTATTAAATTACAGATCCTAAACTGCAGAAATATTGATGAATATAATATATGAAATTCCAAATATTGAAGAAGGGGAAGAAGAAAATCTATCGTGTTTATGTTTGGATTGTACTAATCATGATACTTTTAACAAAATATTTGAGATCATTGATTCAGATATGAGTTATACTAAAAATATATTAAATAAAAAAAATCTTTTAGGTTTTAATGCATTATCTTTAGGTTTATTCTTGAAAGAAGATAAAGAATTTGAATGGATCTTAGATAAATATAATTCTAATAAAAAAATCTTTAATTTGATTTATGAAAAGGATAATTTTGATAACAATGCTTTAATGATAGCAGTTGAATTTGATAAATTTAAAAAGTTTGACAAGTTGATCAAAATTATTTCTAAAGATAAAAAAGTATTAAGTTACCTTTTAACTTATAAAAATAAAGATAAAGAAAATATTTTAAATATAGTTTTAAATAAACATTTGCAAGGAGATAAAAGAAAGATTAAAAAATTTGATACAGTAATTTATAAACTTTATTATGACCGTATAAAAATACCATATTTTAGTAATGGAAATGAAGTATATAATTTAAATAAAGAGTTACAAAACTATCAATTAACAGAAGAACTCATACCAATTAACATATATAAGGAAAAGTATGAATCCAAATTTTTTAATAAAATATTTTCTTATCTAAAAGAAGATCCAAAATTATTATCTAGAGTATTGCTTTCTCAAGATAGGTATCTAAATAATGCTTTGATGCAATGTGTTATTATTGGAAATATTAATTATATAACTAAAATTTTAAATGCTATTAAAGATGATCATAAAACTATAAAAAAACTTTTTAAAGCTACTAATTTAAAGAAACAAACTATCTTTGATTTAGCTCAAAATTTAAATGATGACAACAAAAAACAAAAAATTTTAAATCTTTTGAATAAATACAAAAAATGATTTAAAAAAAAATCTAAATTATATTTAGATTTTTTTTGCTTGTAAACCTCTTTTTTGATACTTTAATTAAAATTAACTTTTGATTAATATAAACAAATACTATTACCATGTTAAATAAAACTTTAAAACAATATATCATAATTTCATTATTTTCTTTATGTCTTATATTAAATCTGATTCCTCTAAATTTAGCAAAAGCAGAAAATCTTTCAATTCAGCAAACTGATGATATAACAATTTATTCGCACACAAATGAAAATATCAAACATAAAGTTATTGGAAATAATAAGCTTAAATCAATAATTAGAAGATTAAAAAGTTTTGATAAAATAAAATTAATTAATACTGGAAAATTAATTATCCAAGAATCTGATGAAATTTCAATAAAAGTTGATGCAGAGGAGAATATATTAAAATATATAAAAACAGAAGTTGAAGGAAATGATTTTATTATAAGAATGGAAATCCCTAAAAATACAAGCATAAAGTTGAATAAAAAGATACGTTTAACTTTAAAAATACCTTTTGTAAATAATTTAAAAGAAATATATGCTAAAGGCTATCAAGCTAAAATTACTGCTCACAAAATAGAAAATCCCAGAAAAGATTTAGATATAAAATGCGACAACTCTTCAATAGAATTTACCAATGATATTAAAGTTAAAGACTTGAAAATTAAAGCTAAAGGTAATTCTAAAATAAATGTTTCTAATCTATATTTAAAGAAATTAAAAATTGATATGAAAGATCATGCTTCTTTAAAATTAAATGATATTAGTTGTAAAGATATGCATTTTCATATTGAAGATAATACCAAAGTAAATTTAAATAATGCTAAAATTAAACAACATGCTAAATTTTCGTTATTTAGAAATAGTAAAATATTTATTAATGAGTTTTTGGCAAAACAACTAAAAATAAGAATTCATGGAAATAATAATTTAAAGATCAAAACATGTAAATTAACTGAGGCTGATTTTGAGTTAACTAAAAATGGCAAATTATTTATAGATAGCTTTCATTTAAAAGAACTTAAAATAAAAATGGATAAAAATTCTAAATGTTTTATTGAAAAAGGAAATTGTGATAAAGCAGAAATAGAATTATCAAATAATAGCAAATTAAATGCAAGTAATTTTTCTATAAATAAAATCAAAAAGTTAAAGAATGAGGATCATAGCAAAATTAAATTCAAGAAGTAAGTTTTGATATTTACTGCTTCCATTTGAAAATATTCGGATAATCGGCCTTTTCTGTACGAAAATAATCGGTTTTAGATACATCTTGATATACGTTGGGTGTATCCTTTTGCTAAATTCAATCTAAATTTATTATATAACTAAATTATATTCAATCTATGAAGTTTCTTTATAAAGATTTAAAAATAATATTAAATGCCTATTTTCTTTTATTTATTAATTGTAGTAATGGTAATTTATTTTCAAGTAAATCAGTATCAACTACAAGTATCGAATGTACTATCTCAGAAGGAAATCAAAATTTTAAACTAATAAAAAATGCCAATGGAACATATGTTATTAATTATAATGATAAAAATGAGAAAATAGTTGGAAATGCAAATAGAAAACAGGATTTAAAATCTTTAGCACATTTTAATGGAATTAATTTAGAAGGTATTGGAAACTTATATATTAGAAAAGGTAAAAAACCATCTATAAAAATAATTGCAGAAGAAAATATCATTGAATTTATAAAAGCAGAAAATTATAATGGGCAATTACATATATACATTAAGGTACCACAAAATAAAACTATTGTTACAAAAGGAATAAATTACTATTTAGAATTACCAGAATTAAAAAACATAAAAAAAATAAGCTCAAATGGTATTACAAATGTTTATGTTGATGAAATTTTAAATAATGATCTTGATTTAAAACTTGAAGCTTATGGTTCATCATCTATAGAGTTCAATAAAATTGAAGTTCAAAACTTATCCTTACAAACATATGGAACATCTAAAATATTTTCAAAAAATATAACTTCTAAATTTATAAAAATTGAAACATCAGGTTCTAGCCAAATAGATATAGATAGTTTAAATAGCAAAAAAATGAATATGGAATTGAATGGTACTACAGAAATATTAATTGATAGAGGAAGTTGTGACGAAGGCTCTATTATTTTAAATGGATCAAGCAGATTTAAGAGAAATAATTTTAAATTGAAAAATATTGAAAGATATTCTCTAAATGGCACAAGTCAATCCAACTTAGGCCTTGATATTTAAATATTATTCTAACATATGTCTTTTTTTATTATACTCAAATTTATGATTCATCAATTTGCTTATGGTTTTAGGTACTAAAGGAATAGATTTAAATTTAATTTCAATAGCATTTCTCTTAGGCACGCAAATAATATTTTTTTTCCAATCAGAAGATTTATAGGGATAGTCTGTTCTATAATGAGCTCCTCTACTTTCCTTTCTATTTAGAGCAGATATTAAAATCATTTCAGAAGCAATGAGCATACTCTTAATATTTAATGCAGCTATTAAATTTTTATTCATTTTAACTTCTAGGCCTGTATTTAATTTTTCTTTTTTTAATAGTTCTAATAATCTTATTCCCTTTTTCATTTTCTTTTCATCTCTAATAACCCCAACATGTTCCCACATCATTTCTTGCAACTCTTCTTTGATATAAATAGGATCTTTACCTTCTGTTGAAGAAAGATTTTCTAATTCAGTACATTTTACATTTATTAATTTTTTATCTAATTCTACTAAATTATCCATTTTTTTAATTTCCCTAATCAAAGATTGAGCTGTCAATTTTCCAAATACAATAATCTCAGCCAAACTATTTCCACCTAATCTATTAGCACCATGAACGCCCGATGTTACTTCACCAATAGCATAAAGACCAGGAATTGAAGTTTTACCATTTTCATGATTAATATGAAGTCCCCCCATAGAATAATGAGCAGTCGGAGCTACTTCCATTTTTTCTTTAGTGATATCAATTTTTCCTAATTTTTTAAATTGATTATACATCACTGGCAATTTTTTTAAAATATCTTTTTTATATCTATGAGTAATATCTAACCAAACTCCATCATGTTTAGTACCTCTACCTTCTTCAATTTCAATAAAATTTGCTCTGGCGACAATATCACGAGCAGATAATTCCATTCTTTTTTTGTCATATTTGATCATAAATCTTTCTCCATCTTTGTTAGTCAATATACCACCTTCGCCTCTAACAGCTTCAGTCACTAAAGTTCCCAATGCTTCTTTAGGATAGACCATACCTGTAGGATGAAATTGAAACATTTCCATATCCATAAATTCAGCTCCAACATCAAATCCTAAACCTATACCATCGCCATTATTTTCCCAGAATCTGGATGAACTTCTATTAAAAACTCTTGAATGACCACCTGTTCCTAAAATTAGAATTTTACAATTATAAGCAATTATATTACCTGTATTTATTTCTAACCCTAATGCTCCATTTATTTTTCTTTTATTTTTTAATAATGCAAAAATATAGACTTCTTCTTCAATCTTAATATTTCTTTTATTTGTTTGTTTTATTAAAGTTTCTAAAATTGCTTTTCCGGTACAATCACCAACAAAGCATGCCCTTCTAAAAGTTGCAGCTCCAAAAAATCGTTGAGAAATCTTTCCATTTTTTTCTTTATGGAAATCAGTACCCCATTGAGCAAGTTCGGATATTGCTTTAGGGGCATTTTTGCATAATAATTCAACTGCTTTATGATCATTAATTTCTCCTCCATCTTTTATTGTATCAGCGGCATGTAATTGCCAAGAATCTTCTGGATCCATATTTCCTAAAGCGGCATTTATTCCTCCTCTAGCAAGTATTGTATGAGCATCTCCTTTTTTACATTTTCCTACTACTGTTACGTCAATATTTTTATCAAATAACTCTATTGCACAACGTAATCCAGCTCCTCCGGAACCTATTACCAATACGTCTGTTTTAATTAATCTAGAAACAGAATAATGTCCTATTCTCATATAATTTAATATTCTTTTTTATTAGCATAATTTATTTTACAAAGTTTTATCTTTAAAAAATATTAATAAATTAAATACTAATTGCAAATAAACAAATAAATCAGGCCTTATTAAATTAAAAATTATAATTTACATTTTATTAATAAAAAATTTATATCAAAACTATTAAATTAAATTGAACTATTAAAAAATTATAAAGAAAATTATAATAAATTTATCAAAAAAGCTTTTAATGGAAATATTTAGATTATCTTTATAATTAATTATTTAATATAAAAATTTATATTTTGAATGCTTTTATATTTTATGTAAATTTAGCATTTGTTATACAAAATATTATTTTAAAATTTTAAGGAATTAATGAAAATATTCAAGTTTGGAGGTTCTATTATTAAAAGTTCTTATGATATAATTTCAGCAATTAAAATTATATTAAAAGAGTTTGATTTATCTTTATCTGATTTAACTACAATTAATAATAGTCACGAAAAGATCGAATATGAGTATATTCCAGATTTGAAACATCGACTAGAATCAAAACAAAATAAATTTGGTGATAATAACTCAACTAGTTTATTAATTAATAAATATATTACTAAAAATAACAAATCTTTATTTGACAAATTTGAAAATAAAAAGGTATTTATAGTCATTTCTGCATTTGATAAAACGACATCGATGTTAGAAGAACTTTATTTTAATTCATTACAGAATAAAGATTATTCTTTGCTCCTAAACAAATTATATCAATTACATAAAGATTGTTTAAATAAACTAAATGAACAATTTTATACTGAATGTATTCACAAGCTAAATAAAACTTTTAATGAACTCAAAGTAATTTTAAAAAACAATTATGTCCATGATCAAAAATTATTAGATAAAGTGTTATCTAACGGAGAATTTTTATCATCTATATTCTTTTACTATTACTTATATCAGTTTGGTTTAAATTCTAAATGGATAAACATTACTAATTTTATTAAAACAGATAATCATTTTGGAAATGCAGAAGTAAATTTTTCTATTACAAAAGAGAGATTCAAAGAATTTATTGATAGTAATAATAAAATAATCATTACTCAAGGATTTTTAGGTAGTACTATTGATGATGAAATTAGTACTTTAGGTAAAGAAGGTTCTGATTATAGTGCTTCTATAATAGCATCAATGCTAAATGCTTCTTCAGTAACTTTATGGAAAGACGTTGAAGGAATTATGGATTGTGATCCTAAAGAACATTCTAAGACCATTAAAATTGATGAAATATCATATAAAGAAATGGCCGAAATGTCTTTTTATGGAGCTAAAGTCATACATCACAAAACTTTCCAACCTTTACTTGAAAAAAACATCCCTTTATTTATAAAATCGTTTAATGAGCCTCAATCTAAAGGCACAAAAATTCATCTTGATGCTCCTCAATTGAGTATACCAGTTTATATTTACAAAAAAAATCAATGCCTGCTTACATTCTATATAAAAAATTCTACTTTTATTACTGATAATCAAATAAGTCAAATTTCAAACTTTTTAAGAAATCTAAATATTAAGATTAATATCACAGAACAATCTGCTTCATCATTTTCTATCTGTTTTAATCAAAATATTGAGATTTTAAAATCTATTGAAGAAGAATTCTCAAGTCAATTATTAATAAAATTTAATAACAACTTAACTCTTTTAACTATCAGAAACTTTGAAAATGATCATAAATTAATTGATTATAAAAATATTTATTTGAAAAAAAGAAATAGAAAAATTCTACAAATCGTTTTTGAAAAATTAAGTTTATTTTAGAAGATAGGTATAAAAAATACAATCAAACTTCATATTGAAGCATAAATAACAATTAAAAACTTATTAAAATCTTAAATTAAATACAATATATTCATAATCCATTTTTATTAAAATAATATATTAATAAATTATTATATAAGCATTTTATTAAAATTAATAAAAATACAATGAATAATTTCATATCACAAAAAATTAAGTTGTTCTTATTCTTTAGTTCAATTTTTATATTTTCATCATGTAATATTTCTAATGGACGTAGAGAAAACAGAAATTTAAAGCTTAAAATTAGAGAAGCAGGTAAACCACAGATTATTAAAGAAAAGATTCCAAAAGCTAAATATGATAAAGTTATTGACAAAGGGATAAAAATACTAAATGATACTATTCAAATTCCCGAAGGAGTAAAAAATAAAGAAGCACATGAACAAGCAAGAAAAGAATTTAAAGATCATTTAAATAAGATTAAAGAAGTAGATGGGGAAAATCAATATTTGATAAAATATTCTGGACTTATGTTACAAAAATCATGGCTTAAAGACGTTAAGAATTCCTTGAATAAACAAAAATCACATGGAAAGTATGACAAAAGTAAAAACAATTTAAATAATTACCTCAAAGGTATAGCAGAAAATGACGCTAAATGGAAAAATTTTGTTAATGGCCATCTTAGATTTATGTTTGATTTATTGGTTCAAAAGGAGCGCACTGTTTTGAATGATGATGATATACTCAAAGAAAAGGGAGAAGAAAAAGTTAAAAATACTATTTTAGAGGGAATTAAATCTCAGCAAAAATTATGTGATACTTATTTTGATTTATGTAAAAATAATAGAGATATCTTTGTAAAACTTATATTTAAATCTGATCCAAAGCAAAATTATTTTCAAAATTTAGTAAATTATATCACTAAAAAAATGTGTGGCTTATTAGATAATCTTTCTACTTTTGGTGCTCTTAAAGCAAGATTAAGATCTACTACAAAATCATATTTAAGAGTAGATCCAGAAGGCAATGCTTTTTATGCTTTAGGAAAATTTTTGGAAGAAACTAAAAATACTGTTTTAGATGTACTTAGAAAAGATATTACAGATGGTAATAACAAAGGAATAATAAATAACTTAAATGGATCTTATAATACACTTAATAGTCTTGGATATACTTTTATGGGAGCAAATTTAGTTTTGGCTAAACATGTTTCTGGAAGTAAAAAAACTGCAGTTATAGAAATGTTTAAGGTCTATATTGATATTTTGAAAAAATTATTGAATAAATTTAAATTAAATATCAATAAGGTAGTTGATGAATTTTTAGGAAAAGATAAGCCTGCAGCTGAAGTTCCGAATAGAGCAGAAAAAAAGTAAGTATTAATAATTTAATTCTATGAGATAAATTATTCAATTTTTTCTATTTCTTTTTTTAAGTCATTTAACTTTATCAAAGCTTCTATGGGAGATAAGCTATCAATATCTAATTTTTTTAGAGAATTTTCTAATTTATTATCTATTTTTCTAACTTCAAATAATTTAAGCTGATATTCATTTTCAGAATTTGTATTTTCTTTTTTATTAGATAGAAAATCATTCATTATAAAATTTGCTTTATTTATAATTTTATCAGGAATGCCCGCCATCTTAGCAACATTAAGACCAAAACTATGTCGACATCCTCCTTTTTTTAATTTGTGGATAAAGATAACCTTATCTTTTTCTTCTTTAACTTGAACATTATAATTTTTAACTCTTTCCAAATTGCCTTCAATTTCATTTAATTCATGATAATGGGTAGCAAAAAGTGTTTTGGGCTTAAAATGATGCTCATGCAAATATTCAACTATGGCTTTGGCAATTGAAATTCCATCATAAGTACTTGTCCCCCTCCCTATTTCATCCATAATTATCAAACTCTTTTGAGTTATATTATTCAAAATGCTTGCAGTCTCATTCATTTCTACCATAAATGTTGATTCTCCCTTTGAAATATTATCAGATGCTCCTACTCTTGTAAATATCTTATCAACCAAACCAATAGTGGCTTTATGTGCTGGCACAAAACATCCTATTTGAGCTAATATTGTAATCAAAGCAACTTGTCTTAATAAAGCAGATTTTCCTGCCATATTAGGTCCTGTAATTATTATTATTTGTTGTTGCTTATCATCCAAAAAGATATCATTGGGGACATAATGTTTATCAATGCTAAGAGTTTGTTCTATAACAGGATGTCTTCCCCCTTCAATTTTTAAAATATTATCATTTGTTAAATTCGGTTTTATATAATTGTTTTGTTCTGCAACAATAGATAATCCTAAATAACAATCTATTTCAGAAATGATTTTAGCATTATTTTGAAGGTCTTTAATTATAAATGCCAAATCTTCAATTAAATTTCTATAAATGGTTTGTTCTAAAGAATTTACTTTTTCTTTAGCATTTAAAATTTTTTCTTCATAATGTTTTAACTCTTCGGTAATATATCTTTCAGCATTAACCAGGGTTTGCTTTCGGATCCATTCTTTTGGTACTTTATTTTTATATTTGTTGGTAACTTCTAAATAATATCCAAATATTTTATTATATCCTATTTTTAAAGAATTTATGCCGGTAATTTTAATTTGATTATCCTTCAATTTTTGAAGAAAATTTTCACT
This sequence comes from Bacteroidota bacterium, assembly GCA_024206165.1. GTDB lineage: Bacteria > Bacteroidota > Bacteroidia > Cytophagales > Amoebophilaceae > JAAGZN01. The sequence goes on along the minus strand of JAAGZN010000906.1, from coordinate 9,194 downwards.
TTTTAAAATAATATTTTTATAATCATCTAATTCTGGATCTATTCCTTTTTTAATAATTTCTCCATTATTAAAATTTATGGGAGCTTCTTCTTTAATTGTCTGTTCTATTCTTAAAATAATTTCTTCTAAAGTTGTCAATTCAGCTATTAATTTCTTCAAATTTTTAATAGTTGATAAATTCTGTTTTATAGGTTTTAATTGTTTAAGAGAATTTTTTAAAGTTATAACTTCTCTCGGAAAAATTCTTTGAGATCCTATTTTAGCTGAAAGTCTCTCTAAATCTGATATCTGTTTTAATGAATTAAGAATGTTTTCTTTTATTTTATCATTTTTTACGAAGGCTTCAACAGCATCTATTCTATGATTTATTAATTCCAAATCTTTTAAAGGCAACAAAAGCCATTTTCTCAAAAGTCTCGCTCCCATTGCAGTGATTGTTTTATCTATGATTTCTATTAAAGAAGTTCCTTCAGAATTCTGACAATAGATAAGTTCTAAATTTTTAATTGTAAATTGATCTAACCAAACAAATTTATCTTTATTTATTCGTGAAATAGAGTTTATATGTTTTAAACTATTCTTTTTAGCAGGAAAATCAGAATCGATATTTTTATCATTTTGTCCAGACATTACTGTTTCTTCCAAATATCTTATTATAGCTCCCGAAGCGATGATACCAAATTTTAAATTTTCTATTCCAAAACCTTTTAGAGAATTTGTTTCAAAGTGATTTGTTAATTTTTCATAAGCATAATCATATTCAAAAATCCAATCTTCAAGACAATAATGAGGTAAATGAGGTTTTAAAAGAGGGATAATATCTTTTTTTGATTTTTTAGAAAATATTACTTCTTTTGGATCAAAGCTTTCTAAAAGTTTCTTTATATAATTAACATTTCCTTGACTTGTCAGAAATTCTCCTGTTGATAAATCTAAAAACGAAATTCCATAATTTTTTTTATTTAAATATATTGAGCTTAAAAAGTTATTAGATTTTTTTTTTAATAAGTTATCATGATATGCCAATCCAGGTGTTATCAATTCTGTCACTCCTCTCTTAACTATTCCTTTAGCATATTTAGGATCCTCTAATTGATCACAAACAGCTACTCTGCATCCTGCATTAATTAATTTAGGAATATAATTATCTAAGGCATGATGAGGAAATCCTGCTAACTCTACAGATGATGATGCTCCATTTGATCTCTTTGTTAAGACGATATCTAATATTTCACTAGCTTTTATTGCATCTTTACCAAAAGTTTCATAAAAGTCTCCAACTCTAAATAATAATATAGCTCCTGGATGTTTTTCTTTTATTCTATTATATTGCCTCATTAAAGGCGTTTCTTTGGATTTATTTATATAATTCATTTAATTTTTATGTATTTCTTTGTATACAAATTACTCAAAAATGCTAGCCGTCATTTTATTACAATATCAATTTAAAATTAAAAATAAGGAATAAGACCAATACTCTATATCAAAATGCATTAATATACGAATAAAATATATTTTATATCTATTGAAAATTAATATTTGATTTTTTTAATTTGTTAACAATCCAAAGAATTAAAGTATTCATAGAAAATTTATAATTATATTTATGTTTTTCAAAAAAAATTATTAGATTATAATGTAGGTTTAATAAATACAAAAAAGTCATGGTTACAATATATTCCAATAAATTTAATTTATTATATATAATAAATATCTTTTTTATCAGTTTATCTATTTCTTGTAGAAGCAATAACAATGGAAGTGAAAGGGTAGAAAGTCAAAATAAAGAAGAAGTTAGAGCAATAAATAAGAAGGCTGGAGAAAATAGAAATAACAAAAAGTTTAGTTTCAAAAACTTATTTAGAAGAAATAAGAAAAACAAAAATAAAAATGTCAATCTAAAAATTAAAGAAAATAAAGCTGGTAGTTGGGGGTTTTTCAAAAAAATCGTACATCATGCCCACAAAATATCTCATGGAATAAGTCATGTTGCAGAAATTTCTCATACAGCAATTGCTAAAATAGATGCACTTGGTGAAAAATATCCTATCATTAAAAAAGGTGAAGAAGCTCTTTTCAAAAAAGTTGGTTTGCCTCCTGATACTTTAAAAAAAGCTGATAGTAAAATTTCCCAAATACAAAATATTGCAAGTAAAGCAGATAGTATTGTTGATAAAGTAGGACAAAAATTAAATATAACAGATGGAAAAGTTAAAGATTCAGATGGAAAAGTAATTATATCAACTAAAAACTTAAAAATTATAGATGTTAAATTAGCTCATTTAGATAATAGACCAAAGATAAATATCTCTTTAGCTACTCTTGCTGCTAAGAAAGCTGCAAATGATATTCAACATCATCCTTTTCATTATTTAGAAACATTAAAAAATCTTATTGTAAAATATTCTAGAAACTCAATAAAATGTTTTATTGATAATAATGATCTATCAAATAAAACTAAAATTGAGCAAAGAAAAACAGATGGAAGTCATACAAAAATCAGAATATATGTTAAACAAAAAGAAAATAATGATAAACAACTTTCTGAATATTCTAATGATATTAAAAATTGTTTAGATAATTATCTAAGAGTATTAACTGGAATTACCGAGCAAAGTCAAAATCATACAAAAGCACAAAATTATGAAAAAGAAGGGATTATGGAAGATAGTAGCGATATTAAAAAAGAAGATTATATTAAACCCGGAACATTTGCTGCTGCTTTTGCTGCCCTTGATCATAAAAGACCATTAGATAAAAATTATGAAAAATTAGGTCATATTAAACTTAATATTCCTAAAAATGAAAAATATATTGAATCAGAATTTTTAGATCTTGCAAAACAATTACCATTTTCTGGATTGGATGATCTTATAAGCAAATGTAAAATTGAAATATCAAAAGTTAGAAATTTAGTTAATGATTATTTGGATGAAGCAGAAGAAGCAAAATCAAAAGAAACACAAAAAACAAATATTGATAGAATTGATAAAGAAAAAGATATAAAAGAACATATTTCGAAAAAAGAAAAAGCTAAAAAAGCTACAGATAAAAATAAAAGAAAGAACAAGCACAGAAAACAAGAATTGAATTACAAGAAAAAATTAATAGATGAAAAAAGGAAAGAAAAAGAATTAGAACAAAAAGAAAAACAATTAGAAAAAGATCTTGAAGAAAAGGAAGAAGAACTTAAACAAAAAGAAGAAGAATTAGAAAAAGAAGAAAGAAGAATGAAAATGAGAAATAAAATTAAAAAGAAAAAATCTAGAATCGTTAAAAAGATAAATACACATAGACTTATCAATGAACTAGATAATCAATTAAATCAAATTATTGATACCGCTGAAACCGAAATAGAGGAAGCTAAAAAATTAATTAGACCTTTAAAAAGGAAAAGAAGAATTGATGATATTATAAATGATTATACAACAGAAGTGAACAAAAAAGTATTGGAATATCAATCTAAAGATGTTCATGATTTAGAATATAAAAATGATTGTGAAGAAGAAGGTCAAGAAGCAATTCAAAAAATAAAAGATTTAAGATAATTTATAATATAACATAAAACAATTAAAAAATATGAATACTTTTAAATTTATATATAAACTTCTTTTAATTCAGATTGTTATTTTAGGATGCTCTTTAAATAACAAAAAGAACTTAAATATTATTGAGGCTTCAATTGAAACTGTAGATGATTATAGTAATAAAGTTAAATATATATATAATTTTAAAAATGAAGATATTGTATTAAAAGATGAATGTTATTTTAATCAAAACAATGATCTTTTCATTAATATAGAAGAAATTAATTTTATTAATAATAGCACTTCTAATATTTTAGATAGTAATATCTTTGAATATAATTTTTTATATAGTGATAATATTTTTAAAAAAGATTTACAAGATTTAAACCAAATAATATCTAAAAGAGATTTTTTTAGTCTTAATTTAAATTATAAAGATTTTGATTTAAATAATATTAAGGATTTTTATGTATTAGATAATGATTATATAGATAATGAATTTGAAAATAATTATCTATCTGAATTAGATGAAGATAATATATTAAATCAATCAGAAAATAGTGATCTATTTGAATGGGATGATGATAGTTTATCTAATCAATCTGAAGATAGTGATCTATTTGAATGGAATGATGATAATTTAGATCAATCTGAAAGTGATTATTCAAATACAGAAAATATTTGGAATTTTAATAATTATATATGGGACTTAGATTTTATTTTAAATGATTACTTAAGTCCCAATGATATTTATAGTGCTCCTCATGATAATAGAATAAATTTACATCAAAACAAAAAGCCTAATAATATAAATGATCTATTCTTCAAAGCAAAAAAAGATTATAAGAAACCATGTCCTATCTGCTTGCAAGAAGGAGGTTTAAAGAAAGGCGAAGATATTGCTATTTGTAAAGGAGGTGAAGAAGAAAGCAAATGGCATATTTTTCATAAAGATTGTATTAATAGCTGGTTCAATCAAAATAAAGGAACTTGTCCTATCTGTAGATCAAAAGATAAATGGGTTTATAAGAAAGATTATAAATAATTTTTCATAATATTTTCTTGCCTTACTTAAAATTATTATATACCAGGATTTTTTAATAAAATTTAATCCATCAAAATTATCCAAATATAATCCAATTTATTATATTTGGATAATTTTCAAAAATAAATTCACAAAAATTCAACAAACTCGAAATAATTAAAAAATATAATAAAATAAATTATATAAATAAGTACATAACTTCATATTTTTAATATTTTGGAATTTTTATTATATTTGTAGAATCATATCTCAAGATTTTAAATATAAGAATATGAATATTTTAAAATATATAAAAAATAAAAAATACAGCTTCATATTTATTGGAATGATATTAGTTTTTATTTCTGGATTTAGATTAGCAATAAATTTAAGATATGAAACACAAAAAGAGTTAATTCCAGAAAGAGCATTAGATCAATATTTATCAAAATTTGACCCAAAAAATTATAAACATCCTTACTTAGAATTATTAAAAAGATACATTGTAAGTACTGAAGAAGAATATTCACGTTACAAAATGGAAATATTATTTAATTTAGTAACAAAATCATGGATGGAATGGTTTATTGAATATGAGCCAAAAAATTCTAAAATATTAGATATTGGAGGAGCAACAGGGATACAATGGACATTTTTCAAAAAAGCATATGATAAAAATTTTAAAGTTTCTTTGATCGAAGTTGATAGAAATTCTATAGAAATAGGTAAAAAAAATTATCAAAATAAAAATTTAAAATTCTATCATATTTCTGAAACCCAAAAAATTAATAAAAATATTGACACCATTCTATTATGCGGAGTTTATATGCAAATAAGTAACTCAGCTCAAGTTTTAAAAGATTATTTATCTAGATTTCCAAATTCAAAAGCTGTTGTTATACATACTTGTTTTAACTCTTCTACACCAACCAAATTTTTAAACTTCCTTAAACAAAAAGTAATAAAATTTATTCCTGTATTAAATTTATTACAAGGAAGAGCTATGACAGACGAAGAGTTTTATTTAGAAATGGAAAATGCTAATTTAAAAATTATAGAAGAGTTTGACTTATCAAATATTTCTAAAAATGATGTGCATTTTAATGCAAAAATTAAAGCTTATATTATTAAAAATAAACAAGATATCTTTTCTTTTCCGAATAAAGTTTAGATAATTATTTTATTGTAAAAATATCTATTTTAGTTTTTTTTGAAAATTTAGTTCCTGGTATTATAGATTGGCTCTTTATTCTATTTCCTTTACCTATAATATTTATACTTATTCCAACTTTTTCTAAAAGATAAATACCATCCTTTAGAGTTAATCCTTGAACACTTGGAACTTGATTTTTATAAGTTTTTAAATTAGCTATCCAAGATAAACTTTTATCTTCTTGAATTTTAGTTCTAATCAATTTATTTTCTGGCAACTTCTTATCATATTTAATATCAAACTGATTACAAAGATAAATGATATCATCCTTAAATCCACCTCTTATTCTTGGATATGAAATAATATCTATATTTTTATCAAAGCTTTTTTTAGTTAGTTCAACTTGCAAATTTTGATCTTTAATAGCCAGTCTATCAGCTATTTCTCTAACAATTGGAGCAGCAAGGTCTCCCCCATATTGCTTATAGCCTTTAGGATTACTTATTGCTACGATACAACTATACTTTGGATTTTCAGCGGGAAAATAACCTGCAAAAGAAACATAATATGTTTTTGTATATCCTTTTTTTTCTATTCTTTGAGCAGTTCCAGATTTCCCAGCAATTTTATAAGCCCCTTTTTTTATACGTCTTGCAGACCCTCTTTCAACAACTCCTTCTAATAAAGTTTTTAATTTTTGAAGTGTATTATCAGAAGCTATTTTTCTATTTAAAATAATGCTTTTGTAAGATTTAACTGTGTTATTTGCACTTTTCATTGTTTTCAATAAAATTGGCTTTACCATTTTGCCATCATTTGCAATTGCATTAAAAAAGGTAAGAATTTGCAAAGGAGTTACTTCGACTTCATAGCCTGTCGACATCCAAGGGAGAGTTATTCCGCTCCATGTTTTTTGTTTTGGTGTCTTAATAATTGGCTGAGCTTCTCCAATAATTTGAAATCCTAGAACAGATGTAAAACCTAATTTATCTAAATATTTAATATAATTATATGGATTATGACCAAAAGCATTTTCTACAAGTTTTGCTATTCCTATCATTGATGACACTTCTATAGCTTCTTGAACTGTTATAACCCCAAAGCCACCTGATTTATAATCTCTCATTGTTTTATCAAAAAAAACATGTTTACCATCTCCAGTATCAACAGTATCTGTTAATTGTAAATCTGTTTCTTCAAATAAAGCTAATGCTGAAACTATTTTAAAAGTTGAGCCTGGGTCTCTTTGCCTTCCTATTGCATAGTTATAAATTTCTTTATATATACCTTCTCTAATTTTGCTTAAATTAACAATTGCTTTAATTTCCCCAGTCTTTACTTCCATAACTATAGCACAACCATAGTCAGCATTATTTTCAATTACTGCTTTTTTCAAAGCATTTTCAACAATATCTTGTGTATAAATATCTATTGTTGTTTCTATATCATAGCCATGAATAGGTTTTAATTCAGATGATGATTTGATTTTTTTCCAAGATCCTGATATTTTTTGATATAATCCTTCTCCATCTTTTCCTTTTAATAAATCATTATAAGTATATTCTAAACCAGCACCTTTTCCATTTTTATTAATATGGCCAATAGTTCTTGATGCTAAACTTTTGAGTGGTAAATACCTTTTTTCTTCTTTTTCAAAAATTGCTCCTCCTTTATATTTTCCTAAATTAAATAGAGGCCAATTTAGCATCTGTTTTCGTTCATTATAATTAATCTTCTTTTTGTTAATAGTAATATATCTTTTTTTATTATTGCGAGCTTTTCTAATTAAGTCTTCATAAGAATTAGTTGATCTATCTTTAAAATGAGTTGATAGTTTTTTACTTAGGTTTTTAATTTCTCTTTCAAAGATTTCTTTCTCCGCAACACAAGGATCTAAAGCTACTTTATAGAAAGGCAATGAAGTTGCTAATAAAGAATTATCAAATGAATAAATATTTCCTCTTGTAGCTTTTATAGGTCTATATTCTAATGTTAATGTCTTAGCGATTGATCTCCATTTATTTCCTTGAATAATTTGTATATAAGAAACTTTTGCTATTATTGCTAAAGAAAAAAATAGAATTATCAAAAACCATATTCGGAACCTTATTAATATTATTTTTTTTATATCCATCTATTTATCTTAAATATATACTAAAAGTATATGAAGATGCGGAAAAAGGTCGTTGATAATCAACGAATTATGATCGATTTTTCTTATATCTTCAATTGGAAGTAGTATATAATATATTAAAATTTCATCTAATTTATTAATTTATAATTATAAAAGGAGGTTTTTTGCTTTCTACCAATTCAATTTCTTTTGCTTTTTTGGCTATTTCTGATTGTTTTAAATTAAACATACAACTTGCTTTTAGTGTTGTATATGAAACTCTTAAATTACTGACTTTATTTTCAAGTATATTTATCTTTCTTAAAATACGTTGATGATAATGAGTATTTGCAACATATATTATACCTAATATAAAAATAAACATTATATGATAAATATATTTAATTGGTAGCCCTTGAGAAATAGATGTTTTTTGTAGAAATTTTTCAATTAATGAAAAAAGACTTTCTTTTTTAGGTTTTTTATAATTATTTTCCATAGAATTATTCCGCAAAACTTTTTAATACTTAAGTTTTTCATTATTATGGCTGACTGAGCAAAGCCAAAAAGTATTTTAAATATGCTTCGGTCATGACCGGTTCTAATTAAATATTTTTCCTATTAAATTAGTTTATCAGAATATTAATACAAAATAAGTCGATAGTTATTTTAAATTTTAACTAAAATACTTCTTGCATTTGGAGATATATTGATAATGGATCTTAAGTCATTGAGTATCAATGATCTGTTTCCGCATCTTTGTCCATGATTAGTATAGTTATTTATAAAATTTTATAAATGCCAACAAAATTAGATAAAATAATGATTTTTGGAAGACCAGGAAGTGGCAAATCTACTTTTGCTTTTTGGTTACATAAAAAAATAAATTTGCCATTATATCATTTAGATAAATATTTTTATATTGATAATTGGACTAAAAGCTGGATCGAGAGAGATTATAATGAATTTTTAAAAATCCAAAAAGATATTGTAAACAAAAACAATTGGATTGTTGATGGAAATTGTCTTTCTTCTTTAGAATTAAGATATAATAAAGCTGATATTTGTATATACTTTGATTATCCGAGATATATTTGCTATTTAAGAATTTTTAAAAGATATTTTTATAAAGATAAGAATATTAAAGACAGAGCTGAAGGATATACAGAAACCTTAAATCTTAAATTTTTAAAATATATATGGAATTTTGAAAATAGATAATAATTCCACCATCTTCAGATGGTGGAATTATTATCTTGACTGTAAGTCGCAATAAGCTCTAAAGAGCTACTCTAATTGTAAGTTTTCAATGTTACCAATTTTATGAGCATCTATATGGTTATTTATATATTCATTTATAATTTCATCTGTTACATT
>JAAGZN010000905.1 GCA_024206165.1 Bacteroidota bacterium | reverse complement strand
TTGAGGTAAACTCTTATTGTGGGTCAAGTTTTTAGTAAGTTTCATGGGGAACTAAAAGAAACCCTCAGTGTAATAAGCTCTAGGCAGTTCCCATAGAGAGAACTGTTGTAATGTGTTTGTTTACAACGTTTTAGAGCAAATGGGATCTTTTTTTCCATGCGAATAACGTACTTTATAAGAAATTAAGATGAACTGTTATTGCAGGGCTTAGTTTTTACTAAGTTTCATGGGGAATTATAAGAAACCCTGGGTGTAAATCTTCTACGCTGTTCCCATGGACAGAGCCGATGTAATACGTTTGCTTACAACGTTTTAGAGCAAAGGGAATCGTTTTATTCCATGCAAAAGGAGTACTTTATAAGAAATTGAGATGAACTCTTATTGCAGGGCTAAGTTTTCGTTAAGTTTCATGGGGAACTATAAAAAAACCCTTGGTGTAATATGTTCTAGGCTTATCCCATGGACAAAACTGTTGTAATACGTTTGTTTACAACGTTTTAGAGCAAACAGAATCGTTTTGTCCATGCGAAAGGTGTACTTAATAAGAAATTAAGGTTAACTCTTATTGCAGTGCTAAGTTTTCACTGAGTTTCATGGGGAAATATAAGAAACCCTTGGTGTAAAAAGTT
>JAAGZN010000904.1 GCA_024206165.1 Bacteroidota bacterium | reverse complement strand
TTCTGAGGAAAATATAGGGACGATTAACTAATTTATTATATAGATTCATATCAGATTAATTTAATTTTTGATGCAATATAATAATTAAAGCTTAAATCAAGGATTTTTTATATCAATAAGGACTTTTGCAGCGCCTCCAAACCTCTTTTTATGAAAAAAACTCAAAATAAAGATATATTAATAGCTAAAATTGCTACAGTAATTATCGGTTTTTTTTCAATTTGTATAGCAATAAGAATTGAACATGGACTAAATGTTTTAAATGTGCTTATTTTTACATTTAAATTTCTTATTTCAATATTATTGTTTCCATTGTTGATAGGGATATTGGGGATAAAAACTGATATAAAGTCTTTTGTTGCAGGAGTTACAACAGCATTAATTTATTTAGTTATTTCTAATTATTATTTTATTCCATTATTAAATTCTTTAGCAACACCAATAGCTACATTAGCAAACGCTATAGCATTTTTGACAATGCATATGATCCAAAATAAAAAATTCATTTTTATAAAAAGGAGATAATTTACTCAATGAGTCTTTATATTTTTAATAGAAACTATAACTTTTTATTCTGAGATTTTAGCCAATATTCAAAAGCTTCATAATTATCTGGATATTCTTTAATTTTCTTATCTTCTATATACCAAATCTTATTTGCTAATCTTTTTATAAAATATTCATTGTGGGAAACTAAAATAAATGTCCCTTCATAATTTTCAAGAGCGCTGGCTAAAATTTCAATTGAAATCATATCAAGATGGTTCGTGGGTTCATCAAGAAGCAGGAAGTTAGCTCCTGACATCATCATCTTAGCTAATGCTACTCTTGCTTTTTCTCCTCCTGATAAAACTTTAATCTTTTTTTTAACATCATCCTTACTAAAAAGTAACATTCCTAAAATTGCTCTTATTTCAGATTCTGCTCTATCAATGGTTGTAGTTTTTAATTCTGTAAAAACATCATTTTCAACATTAAGAGATTCCAATTGATGTTGTGCATAAAATGAGAAGTCTACATTATGACCTAAATTTACATCACCACCTTCAGCTTTTTCTGTTCCTGCAATTAATTTTAACATCGTAGATTTACCTTTACCATTTGCTCCTATCAATGCTATCCTGTCTCCTCTTTTAATTTTTGCATCTGCATCTTTAAAAATCTCTATATTATCATATGCTTTATTTAAATGATTTATTTCAACTATTTCTTTTCCTGGATTTTGATTTATCTTAAATTTTATTTTTGCTGTTTTGGGAGCGCTTGCTACATCTTCTATCTTTTCTAATTTTTCTAATGCCTTCACTCTTGATTGTACTTGGCTTGCTTTGCTTGCTTTTGCTCTAAATCTATTTATAAATTCTTGAGTTTCTTTAATCTTCTTTTGCTGATTTATAAAGGCATTATGTTGTAATTCTTGATTTAAAGACTTTTCTTTTTCGTAGGAGGTAAAGTTACCTGTATATTTTGGTAATTTTTTTCCACTTACTTCAACGATATTATTACAAATCTTGTCTAAAAAGGATCTATCATGTGAAATTACTATATAAGCTCCATCATAACTATTTAAATATCCTTCAAGCCATTTGATAGATACAATATCTAAGTGGTTTGTTGGTTCATCGAGCATTAGTAGCGAAGGTTTTTGAAGAAGGAGTTTTGCAAGTATTACTCTCATCCTCCATCCTCCTGAAAATTCTGATATTGGCCTTGACAAATCTGATGTTTTAAAACCTATTCCTTCCAAAACCTTTTCTGCTTTTGATTCCGCTTCATAACCACCAAGTGCTGTAAATTTTTCTTGTAAGTTAGAGAGTTTTTCGAGAAGGTCATCGGTATAATTTGTTTCCATTTGTTTTAGGATATGATCTATCTTTTTTTGCATTTCAATAGTATCTTCAAAAGCTTGCATTGCCACTGATAGAATACTTTCTTCTGTGCTGTATGATAGCATATCTTGATTTAAAAATCCTAATGTTGTCTCGTTGCTTCTATTTATTTTTCCTTTTTCTGGAGTTATCTCTCCGTTAATAATTTTTAATAATGTTGACTTTCCAGCTCCATTTAATCCTATTAATCCTATTTTATCATGCTCTTTAATGAATAAAGAGGCATCTTCATATATTGGTCTGCTTCCTATATAATATGTTAATCCTGATATTGATATCATTTTTGTTAATTGTAATATTTTAATTTATGAAATGTAAATTTAAGGAATTTAAATTAATCTTTGTACTGATTCATTAAGAATTTTAGAAATCCTAATTTTTGAAATTAAAAATTAATATTGTAATAATTGATTTTTAAAAAGTTATTCTTTTATTTTTGAAATTTTTAAATTTAAAGATGAAAAGTTTTTTGGAGTAAGAATGTGTATTTCTTTATTATTACATTTTCCATCAATACCTGTAGAATCTTTGTTTTTATAGTGTTTATTTTTTAGATCGCCTATTAAATCGTAATAACAATCATAAAATAATAAATCAAATTTTTCATTTTTAAAATTTTTATGACATTCAGAGCATTTTAAACGACTGATCATTTCACCAATCTCAAAAGAAAATCTTTTATCTCCAAAACCATCTTTTCCATAATCAAATCCCAAATTACTCCAAACATATTTATTAAAATGCTTGCACTTAGAATTCATACATTTGCCTTTAATACTTAATCCAGGAGATATTATGCTATTTTCGTATTCTATTTTATCTAAATCTTCTCTGAGTTTTGCTATTTTAATATTAAAATCTTCATTGAAATATTTATCATTAATATCATCTGTTTTTTTATCTTGCTTATAAAGTTCAAAGGTTAAAGATGCAGCAAGTTTATAATGTTTATAAGGATTGAATAAATAATTCTCTGTTGAATTAATATAAAAAATCATGTGAGATATGCTTGGTTCATTTTTCCATTTTACATCTGGGTTGATACCACGTACCCTTATTTTAGTTTTGCAATTGTATAAACTATAGTATTTACAATCAAACCAGTTATTATTACAGATAGGGCAATTAGTATTTATTACCATTAGTACTTCTTCAAAACAATTTTTAGGATAATTTTCATCATCTAGATCATCTAGATCCATATGCTTGTGACTATCAAATCCAAATGGTTTTATAAAATTTCCTTTGCAATTTTTACAATGACCATGAACATTAAGCCCAGGTTTTACGCTTGAATAATAATCAATTAAATTTTGAGCTAACTCATTAGGTTTTTCAAAATCTGTTATATATTCATTTTTATAAAGTACTTTTTTAATATGATTATATTGTAATAATAGATTTAAATTCTCAAGATCTTTTTTTATAGCTAAATCATAAACTAAATTTTCATTTATTATTGTTCCTTCACCATATTTTTTTCTAATGATTTCAGTTATCTTTAAACTATCAAAAGGACAAATGTATATTCGAAAACAAGTATAAATAAGATTTATATCAAAAAATTTAAATTTATTAGCTTCATCTATTATTGTTTTTTCAGTTTCTCTATGACTTTTAATAGAAAGTTTATATTTGCAATTTTTAAATAATAATTTTTCTGTAGAATCTCCTTCCATTTTTTTCTTACAATGTGGACAAATATTATTTATTAAAGGTATTTCAGACAAACCAAAAAAAGTCATTTTATTACCATCATCATCATTTCTGTAGACTGTACCTAAATATAAAACATTTCTTTTTTTACAGTTCTGGCATTTTCTAATTACATTTAAACCATTTCCAATATTCAATTCTTTTTCTAAACTATTAAAAAGGATATTATTAAATTCATTAAGTATTTCAATAAGTTTATCATTATCCTCTTTCTTCTCATAAGAATTTAGAAATTTAGTTTTGATATTATTTAATCGATTAAAAGTTTCTATATCCAGTTTGTTTTCATTCTTTAGTTTTTCTAAAGTTTTAAATTTTGCTTCC
>JAAGZN010000903.1 GCA_024206165.1 Bacteroidota bacterium | reverse complement strand
TTCTGAGGAAAATATAGGGACGATTAACTAATTTATTATATAGATTCATATCAGATTAATTTAATTTTTGATGCAATATAATAATTAAAGCTTAAATCAAGGATTTTTTATATCAATAAGGACTTTTGCAGCGCCTCCGATATTAAAATACTCACAGGTATTGTTAAAAATAAAAACTCACAAAAACTTCTTTTAAAAAAATTTTTCAAAATGATGCCTACTTTAAACCAAAATGGATATGGAAAACAATAACAACATTTACCGTATCTTATTCCAAGCTTAAGATCATTTTTATTTAATTTAATTCTAAAAAGTTCACTAATATTAAATGGAAGATAATAATCAGCTAGAAAAAATGATGGATCAGGATATTTATCAGTATAAACTTTAGATAGATTCAAATTATTAAAAATAAATCCTTCACTTTTAATTGAAGGTATATATTTGCCGGTTTGTAAATATTTTATTAATGCTCTAAATTCCTCTTCTAAGTATTTCAGACCTCCTAATTCAAATAGAATTTTTCTTTCTCTTTCATTTTCACGTATAGCATTCAACATCATACTTAAAATACCTAAAGAAAACAAAGTGTTTTTATTGAAATATGTTTCTAAATATCCTGTTTGTGTTATAAATGTAGATAAAATAAAAATGGATAGGACTAATTTGTCTAAATAGCTTTTATAAAAAAAAATCTTAGTACTTTCTTTTTTTTCTTTTAATATTTTCTTTTGTTCTTTTAAAAGTTTCCTTTTTTTTGTTACAGTTTTTTTTAATGCAATATTGAGCCTTTTATTAAATTCTTTTCTTCCATATTTTTCAATTTCTGATTTTACACTAACATCATATTTTGCTCTTAAAAAAATCAATAAATACTTTTTGTCTTCATTATCCATATTTTCTACTTGTTCATCACTTGGATATGGCTCAAGTTCTATGGATGAGTCAAGTGATTTATTATTATTACTTATACTGCTATTTTTTACTTTTAACAAATTGTTCATCTCCTTACGATCTTTAAATTGATTGCAACTAAATAAAAAGAGGATTAAAAGTATTAAATGATTTAAATTATTCATTTTTTATATTTTTAAATTATTTCTAATTAACAGCTAAACTATATTGTATTAATTTTTTAAACAAATCAAAACTTCTATTTAAGCTTTAAATTATTATTTATTTAATATGATATATCATTATTTGGTTTGGTTGGATAGTGATGGTATTTTTTTATTTAGACTTATTTTTTAAATTTAAATATTCTATAGTTATTAAAAATTTTTGAAAATATACTGATAGTAGTTCTGATTTTATAGAATAGTAGCTAATTATCAGATTTACATCAATATATAAATAAAACTCAATTCTTTAGCAATAAATTTTATATGAATTCCGATATCAATACAGAAGAAAACAACAATATTAATGATCTAATACCAGTAAGAAAAATGTATGAAAACTGGTTTTTAGATTATGCCTCCTATGTAATTTTAGAAAGAGCAGTTCCAGCCATAGAAGATGGTTTTAAGCCAGTACAAAGAAGGATTTTTCACGCAATGAAAATTATTGATGATGGTAGATATAATAAAGTAGCAAATATTATTGGACAAACAATGCAATATCATCCTCATGGAGATGCTTCTATTGGAGATGCTATAATTAATTTAGGACAAAAAGACTTATTAATAGATACTCAAGGAAATTGGGGAGATTCTAGAACAGGTGATAGTGCTGCAGCTGCCAGATATATTGAAGCTAGACCTTCTAAATTTGCTCTGGATGTACTCTATAATCCACAAATTACTGATTGGCAACTGTCTTATGATGGTAGAAAAAAAGAACCTATTACTCTTCCAGTTAAATTTCCTCTATTATTAGCTCAAGGAGCCGAAGGTATTGCTGTTGGATTATCAACCAAAATATTACCACATAATTTTAGTGAATTGATTAAGGCCTCAATACAATATTTAAATGAAAGAAGTTTTAGTATATTACCAGATTTTTTAACTGGAGGAATTGCAGATTTTTCTAATTATAATAAAGGGGAAAGAGGAGGGAAGATTAGAGTAAGAGCTAAGATAGAAATAGTTGATAAGAAAACTATTGCAATAAAAGAGGTACCTTATGGCATTACTACTTCGAGCTTGATAGATTCAATTTTGAAAGCACACCAAAAAGGAAAAATCAAAATTAAAAATGTTATTGATAATACAGCCGAAAATGTCGAAATCATAATTCAAATAGCCTCAAATCAATCTCCTCAAACAGTTATAGATGCATTATATATATTTACAGATTGTGAAATTAGCATTTCTCCCAATGCTTGTATCGTTATTAATAATAAGCCTATCTTCTATAATGTAAATGATTTGCTTAAATATTCTACAAACAGAACAAAGAAACTTTTAAGTGATGAGCTTAACATAAAAAAAGGAGAATTATTAGAAAATATTTTGTTTGCTAGTTTAGAAAAAATATTTATTGAAAATAGAATTTATAGAGATATCGAAGAATGTGAAAGTTGGAATGAAGTAATTAAAACTATTGATAAAGGTTTAGATCCTTTTAAAAAAAGTTTTTATAGAGACATTAAAGAAGATGATATTGTAAAACTGACAGAAATAAAAATTAAAAGAATTTCAAAATACGATACTAACAAAGCTTCTGAAAATCTTTTGAATTTAAAAGATTGTTTGATAGAAGTAGAAAATAATATTAATAATCTTAATGAATATACAATTACATATTTTAAAAATATTTTAGAAAAATATGGAAAAGGAAGAGAGCGAAAGACTGAAATAAAAACTTTTGCAAATATCTCTGCAAGTACAGTAGTAGCTAATAATCAAAAGCTTTATATCAATAGAAAGGATGGTTTTATAGGATATGGATTAAAAAAAGATGAATATATATGCGAATGCTCAGATATTGATGATATAATAGTATTTAGAAAAGACGGTAAATTTATTGTAACTAAAATAGCTGAAAAAGTTTTTGTTGGTAAAGATATTCTGATAGCAAATGTTTTTAATAAGAGTGATAATAGAAAAGTATATAATTTAGCTTATTTGGATGGCAAAACAGGAATTACAAGAGTAAAAAGATTTCAAATAAAAGGAATTACACGAGATAAAGAATATGATTTAACGACAGGAAATAAGAATTGTAAAGTTTTATATTTAACAGAAAATCCTAATGGTGAAGCTGAAATTATAACAATCACCTTATCTCAATCTTCAAAAGCTCGAAAAAAAGTTTTTGATTTTAATTTTGCAGATATAGATATTAAAGGCAAAGGTTCTCAAGGAAATATTCTCACTAAGTATACAATCAAAAAAGTAAAATTGAAAGAAGCTGGAATTTCAACTTTGGGTGGGATAAACATATTTTTTGATAAAGAAACTGGAAGAATAAATACTAATAAAATTGGAAATGATTTAGGTGAATTTCAAGGAGATGATAAACTGTTGATTATTTATAAGAATGGATCATATGAATTGACTAATATTGAAATAAATGGCAAATATGATTCAGATCAGATTTCATTAATACATAAGTTTGATTCAAATATTCCTTTATCTATCATTTATTATGATGGAAATACAAAAAGATATTATGCTAAAAAGTTTAAAATTGAAACTCTTTCTTTAAATAAAAAATTTAGTTTTATCAATGATCACAAGAAAACTGAATTAATCACTGTAACAATAAAACAGGATTCTAAAATTTTAATAAAATATAAAAACTATAATAAAGATATTATCGAAAAAGTATTTAATTTGGATCAAATAGAAATAAAGGGATGGAGAGCAATGGGTACTAAATTAACTGATGAAAAGATTGCTAAAATAGAACTTATCTGAAAATATTTAAAGATATATGAAAACTTCATTAGAACATTTACCTGATAATAAAAAAGAACAAATTAATTTTATTAAGGATTATATTATAAAATATAGTAAAGATGTACCTATTGAGTATATAATTTTATTTGGTTCATATAGTACAGGCAAATGGGTAGAAAATGAATATAGAGATAAATACGGCTGGGTTCATGGGCATGAAAGTGATATTGATATTTTAGTTTTAACAAAATATAAAAGACATGCTGATAAATTACAGCATTGGTCAAGATTAGAAGATGCTATTATAAATAAAAAATCTCATGCTATAATGGATTTTCCTTCATTAACTATTATTGCTCATCATTTAGATTTTTTTAATGAAATGGTAAAAGAAAATTATTACTTTTATGTCGATATTTTAAAAGAAGGAACAATTTTATATAATTCAAATAATTCAAAATTATCAAATCCTGGAAAGTTAACTTCTGAAAAAGTAAAAGAAAAAGCGGTTGAATCTTTTGAACAATGGTTCAAATCTGCTAGTAGTTTTCTTGATACTTTTTATTATGATCTTAATAAAAAAGAATATAAACAAGCTTCCTTTCAATTACATCAAGCTGCTGAGAGATATTATCATTGGAGGCGCTGCAAAAGTCTGGCCTACCTATAAAAAGTTATAAAAAAGGTTTCCTCTCATGAAGTATCTTTTTTAAAATCCATTTTTTAAATTAACGATTCCTGTTATTATTGCCATTTTTATTGCATAGCTCGGTTT
>JAAGZN010000902.1 GCA_024206165.1 Bacteroidota bacterium | reverse complement strand
TTCTGAGGAAAATATAGGGACGATTAACTAATTTATTATATAGATTCATATCAGATTAATTTAATTTTTGATGCAATATAATAATTAAAGCTTAAATCAAGGATTTTTTATATCAATAAGGACTTTTGCAGCGCCTCCGATTAATTAGTGGAAGTGCTTGTCGTTCTATTTATAGTGATCAATTTGTTTTATGGAATAAAGGTCAAGATTCTTTTGGCATGGATAGCTTTGGTATGCCTTTAGATTATGATTGGGAGGAATTGTGTATCTCTATAATTATTATTGATGATAAAAATAAAGAGATTTCTTCAAGAGATGCTATGAGATTAGCAGTTACTTCTCCTTTTTATGAAGATTATAAAAGTAAAAATAAGTATGACTTAAAATTAATTATTGAAGCTATTAAAAATAAAGATTTTAATTTATTAGGTAAAACAACTGAAAATAATTGCTTGGCAATGCATAAAGTTATAAATACAACTGCCAAGCCAACTAACTATTTGAAATACAAAACAAAATTAATGATCGACAAAATTCTTAAAATTAGAAATGACAAAAAATTACAATTATACTTTACAATCGATGCTGGACCTAATATTAAGATTTTATATTTAAGAAAAGATAAGAATCCAATTTTTGAGCAATTAGAATATTATGATATTAAAATTATCTAAATTAAGAACTAATTCCTTAGTTTTTTACTCCAATAACTTTATTTCCATCCCATGTAAAACTTCTCCCTTTTCCAAGCATCGAATTTTTAATTTCTTCTATAGTCATATTTTGTCTTAAAGCGTAGTTAATAAGAGAATTTAAAAGTTCTTTATTTTCGTTTGTAGTTTCAAGTTCATATAGGAAAAATATTGAAGTTAAATCTTCTTTTGATATTTTGTCATTAATTTTATTAATCTTTTCTGCAATTACTTTTACTGTCTCAAATTTGGTTAAAGCCTCCATCTTTCAGATGGAAAATGACTTCAGTCCTTTAAATTCCTTATTTTAAATGTAAAATGTCACATTTATGACATGGAAAATTATAGCAAAGGAAGCCATACTATTTATCACC
>JAAGZN010000901.1 GCA_024206165.1 Bacteroidota bacterium | reverse complement strand
TTCTGAGGAAAATATAGGGACGATTAACTAATTTATTATATAGATTCATATCAGATTAATTTAATTTTTGATGCAATATAATAATTAAAGCTTAAATCAAGGATTTTTTATATCAATAAGGACTTTTGCAGCGCCTCCTTTATATAAATGGTTTATTTGAAGCCTATTATCCTTATAATTGCCCTTTTTTTCAAGGCCAAATAGATTGTCCGCATTTAAAGATTGCCTTATTAGGAGAAAATGAGAAAGAAATAAATACAGAAACAAGTCTAGGCGGAGATGATATCCATCTTTCTTACTATAATATGCCATGTGGAGATATATTGCTAAGTAAAGTCTTTGGTACAGAAAATGATGATTCTTTAAGCTCAATAGTAGATTTGACATATAAAACTATAACAAGAACGCCCACATATGATCCGACATCAGATCCGACCATAGACCCAACTAATGATCCGACATCAGACCCAACTAAAGACCCAACCATAGACCCAACTAATGATCCGACATCAGATCCGACTATAGATCCAACAAATGATCCCACTCTAGATCCGACATCAGATCCCACCCAAGATCCGACCAAAGACCCAACTACCGACCCAACCATTGATCCGACATCAGATCCCACAATAGACCCAACGACAGATCCGACATCAGATCCCACAATAGATCCAACCACCGACCCAACGACAGATCCGACATCAGATCCCACAATAGATCCAACCACCGACCCAACGACAGATCCGACATCAGATCCCACTACCGATCCGACATCAGATCCTACCACCGATCCGACATCAGATCCAACAAAATCACCAACACCATCACCAACACCATCACCAACACCTGCACCATTACAAAATTGTGATAACTTTTGTATAGAAATTTACGCACAAATTCTTCCTCAATGTGTAGATAGGAGTTTACAAGGGTCTAGCGTTTGTACTGATGTTACTACCCCTGTAATTGTACCAAATATATGGAATTGTAAATGTCCGAATAGAGATCTTGATTGCGAAATTTTAGGTGATGGTTTTGCAATAATATGTGAAGATATACAATGTGATAATGATGATGTCAATTTACCTCCTGAAAATTTTATATATACACGTGTCTGTTTTATTGGTAGTCTTCCAAGTTGTAATCCATGTGTCCCAGCCTGTTTTCCATATACACCATTATCAGAACAGTTATTAATATATGAGGAATATCAAAAAAGTAATATAAACTTTATACAAGGTTTGTGCTGGACTGAGACAGACAGATATACTAAACATCAAGTTGCCCATAATACAATCATCACACCTTTTTTAGAATATAATTTTGATATCGAAGATTGGTATCCAGAAGATATACATATAATTTGTGATAGCATAATAAAAAATGATTATATGAAAAGTTCAACATGTGATCAAGCAGTAACTTTTTTTCCGTCGACAACAGAAATTCCATATATGGCTTCAACAGGACTATATGATAGAGATAAAAATGATAAATCAAAATTATATATGAAACTATTAGAGCCAACAATTTGTAATAATAAATGTTTTAGAATAATAGAAATAAAAGATTCAGAAATAATAAAATCAGTAATTACTTCAACTGATAAAGATAAAATTGTTATCAGCGTTATATATCAATCGGCATATGGAAATTATAATAGTAAATTTTACATATTTGACGATAATTGTAAAATCATTCAAGAGTCAGAAGAATTTGAAAATTTTGGGATTGTAAATCAACTAACTTCATTTAGACAAGATATATTTAATCCAGTATTATATCCACAATTATTAGATGCAAATTATGAAGTACCAATGTTTAAGACACCAGAAGAATTTTTTGGAAAAATATTTGGAGTTGGAGTAAAAGATAATAAAGGATTTTTATTCATTTTAGATACATCTGGAAAAGTGGAATTAAATTGTTTAGGCAAGATCGTTTATGGAGATAAATATATGTACAATGATAAATCAATAGAAACAAATTTAAATTCTAATAGATTATTATATCAATTAAATAAAACCAATGCAACTTCAATAGAACCCATATATTTATTAAGCAATATCGGATATAAAACAGATGGATCAGGATTTATTGTATTTACAAATGGATTAGATTGTAATATAATAAATGATACTGCCATAATAATTCAAAAAGAAAAGGAATCTAAATTAGAAGGAGAAATGATATTGCAGGAATATCTTCCCGAGTTATTAAATATAAATACTAGCGACTCAGAATATATTACATTATTTTTCAATTATTTAAAGAATAGAGAAAGTACTTACTCAATAATTGCTGCTTCATTAAAATTTAAAGGTTTAGATATTAAAGAATATAATATTACAAACTCATGTCAAGGTTATGTAAACACAGAAAATGTCAAAACTTTAATTTTAGAACCAAATATTTGCAAAAATTATAAAAAATGCACAAAATATGAAGATTTTGAAATTGAAAATTTAAAATTGACTAATAATATAACATTAAATGAGGATGATTTTGTTGCTTGCGATATATGTAATATACTTGATGAAGGTAAAACTAAATATAATAGAAAGTTATTAAGCTGGGAATCAAGCTGGAAAAACGCAACAAGAAACTTAATATGTTCTCGCAAAGAATGTCCTATTAAAATTGAAGATGCTCAAGAAATAGAAGACTCTACCAGATCCAATGATGATTATAATTTATTATACCTACTACTAATAATTATAGGAATAATTTTATGTTTATGTTGTCTATGTTTTTGTATATATCCTAATATGATGGGCTATTTAAAAAATAGAGGATATATAGATGTAGAAGGAACAGAAATGTTTATGGAATAATAAATTTATTATCATTTCAATCTAAAGCTTAATTTTTAATTTAATATCCTATTAATTCTTTATTTTGCCATAAAGCATCAAATTAAAATACTAGATATTATCACAAGATTATAATAAAATTTGTAATATTAAGATTAGTTATAATTTTACCCCTGTTTATATGAAAAAAATAATTTTATTTATCATAATTTGCTTAGTAGCATTATTAGAATGTAAATCAGAAAACGCAAAGCAGATATCGAGGCAATGTTCCAAAAGCAAAAGGAACATTTATAAATCCTCAAGCCAAAGTATCTTTAAAAAAATAGGTAAAAATCTAATATATGCCCTATTAGGAAGTAAATTGTTAGAAGGAGTCACTTTATCAAGTGCTCAATTTGATCAAATCCATGAATTTGGCTTCAATAATAAAACAATTAAAGAACCCAACCTTAAAAACATATTTGTAGAAGGTTCAGAATGCAATGATTTTACAATAGATGATGGAAGGGCAGCAATAGCATTATATACAAATGGGCCATTTGAATATTATTTTCCATACAACTGCCCTACCTATGAAGGAGAATGCCCACATTTAAGTGTAGGTTTATTAGGTATAAATGAGAAAGATAAAAATCAAGGATATAATTCAGGGAATAAGGCTCATCTAGCTTATTATAATTTAGATTGTGGAGATATATTATTAAGTAGATATATAAGCAATAATATAGTAAGTTCAGTATTAGATTTAAGTTATAAAGTAATAACAAATAGACCAACAAATCATCCCACTGTAAATCCTACAATAAATCCAATAACAAACTCATCTTTAAATCCATCTATAAATCCGACCAATGATCCCACAATAGACCCCACAACGGACCCGACAAAAGATCCATCCTCTTATCCCACAATGGACCCGACCAAAGATCCGACCACCTACCCCACTAACGATCCGACTTATGATCCAACAAAAGATCCGACTATTGATCCGACTTATGATCCAACAAAAGATCCAACCACTGACCCGACCAAAGATCCCACAACAGACCCCACCAAAGATCCGACTAAGGATCCGACCACTGATCCAACGAATGATCCGACTAAAAATCCCACAACAGATCCCACTAACGATCCAACGATAGATCCAACTGAAGATCCAACGATAGATCCGACTTATGATCCTACTAATGACCCCACCAAAGATCCGACGACCGATCCGACCAAAGATCCGACGACTGATCCTACCGTAGATCCGACAATAGATCCGACTAACGATCCGACCAATGACCCCACGATAGATCCGACAAAAGATCCCACAGTAGATCCGACAATAGATCCGACTATTGATCCGACGACCGATCCAACCAAAGATCCCACAACAAATCCAACCTTTAACCCTACAAAATATCCCAGTATATATCCCAGTGTACCCCCCACAGAAGATCCAACCAAAAATCCAACATTTGTACCTACTATAAATCCAACATTTGTACCTACAATAGATCCAACAAGTTTTCCTACAGATTTTCCTACAGATTTTCCTACAGATTTTCCTACAGATTTTCCTACAGATTTTCCTACAGATTTTCCTACAGATTTTCCTACAGATTTTCCTACAACTAAATCTCCTACCTTAAGTCCACTAACACAAGCTCCTACATTTAATCCTACTCCTGTTCCTACTATAAATGAAATCGTTTGTGAAATTCTTAATATAACTGAAACTATGTGTCTTCAAAACCAAGATTGTACTGATCCCATTGATTATACAACAACTGGGGGCAATCCAGAAGCTTGTCCTTCTATAGATGATAATTGTAATTTAATATGTACAGATTTCGGAGAAGGAACATTAGAATGGGAATATACAGGCTGTAGCGGGAATCCAGGTAATTGTACCATTGCTCCAAACTGCTGTGATATTAGTTTAAGTTTAACTTTAACTTCTGAACAAAGTATACTATACCATGATTGGCAAGTTTCAAAAATAAAATATATGCAAGGAGTATGTCTAACAGAAATAGATCCTAAAACAAATCAACAATTTTCACACATAATGATAATAGAACCAGAACTAAAATATAACCAAATTTTACAAACATGGTATACCCCAAAAATAAATACAAGATGCGATGAAATATTAAATAAAGATATAAAAGGAGACAGCACATGCAGCGAAGCAATAACATATTTTCCAAGCAATAGAGAAACAACATTAATGGTATCAACAGGAAATTATGATAGAAGATATAACAATAAAAATCAAGCATACATATGGATCTATGATCCAACCAGCTGTGAAACGAAATGCACAAATATAATAAGTTTAAAGAAAGCAGAAAATGAAATAGTAAAAACAGAAATCACACAAAATGATAATGATAGAATAATAATGACAATATCTTATATAACTCCTCATAACTCAGAAAACCTAAAAACCATAATATTCAATTCAGAATATGATCAAATATATGAATCCCCAGAATATAAAAATTTTGGAATAATAAACCACATAACATCTTTTAAACAAGATCTATTAAATCCAGTATTATATCCTCAATTAATAGAAAGTAACTACCCAGTTCCCATGCTAGAGACTCCAGAAGAATATAAGAATTTAATATATGGGGTAGGAGAAGAAGAAGATCAAAGCATAATATTCATTTTAAATACAAATAAAACAAATAATATAAAATTTGAATGTATAAACAAAATAGGAGACTATAATTCATATTATCCAAGTACATTAAGATCAAACAAAATATTATATCAATTAAATACAAGCGATTTAACTTTTAATTATCAATTAGGAAATATAGGCAAAGTCAATAATATAGAATCAATTCTACTATTCACAAATGGAAAAGATTGTAAGATATTAGAAAATAGAGGAATAACAATAAAGAAAAAATATAAAGAAAATTGGATAGGAGAAACAATAGTACAGCCATTATTAGGAACTCAAACTTTAAATTTTGATTTAAAATTCCCAGGATATATAACAACCTTTTCCACTTATTCAAAAAATCCAAACAGCCCAAAGTCTATAATAGCAACATCATATGATTATGAAGAATTAGAACTAAAAGAAATAAAATTACCAGAAACGTGTTCAGAATATATAGATCATGTAAAACTACAAACAAAAGAACAGTCCGAAGAAAAATGTATTCCAGGACCCAAAGAAAAATGCGAAGAAATAATATTAAAAGGAGAAACACCCTCAGAAGAAACGGAAACAAAAATAGAAGAAAGCAATTTACAATCCTGTGACTATTGTGAAACAGAAGACAGTAATTATCGCCGCTTACAAGGCTGGAATTCAAGTTGGTCAAAAGTAGCAAGAGATCTAAAATGTGTTAGAGAAGAATGTCCAACGACAACAGAGTTGATAAAAGAAGAAGAAGCATATGAAGATTCCAAAGAAAAAGGTGAAGAAGATAAATTAAGTGGAGGAGACATTGCAGGAATAGTAATAGGATGTGTAGTTGGAGTGTTATTATTGTTAATCATTTACTATATGATAAAAACCCAAATATTAAAAAGCAAAGGATATATAAATGTAAGTGAGACACAGTATGATGTAGAACAATGAGATTTTTAAACTAATCCAATCTGCTCATAGAATTTTATTTTAAATAGAGCAATAAATTAAAATTATGAAAAAAGTAATATTATCAAAATTAATATGTTTAGTGTTATTAGGATGTGGATCCGATACAAATAAAAAAATTAAAGAAGATCAATATCAAACCAAAAGAAAAAAATATAAATCTGTAAAGACAAGCTTATTTAAAAAAGCAGGTAAAATATTTTTATATAGTTTAGTAAGTAATAATATATTCAATAATATCAATTTAGTTGAGGCGCAGTTTGATGATATACATGAATTTAATTTACAGAATGGAAAAATATCTCTTCCAAATATTAAAAATATTTTTGAAAATAATAAAGAATGTAATGATTTCAATATAGAAGATGGGAGAGCAGGAGTGACTCTATATCATAATGGGCCATTTGAAGCCTATTACCCGTATAATTGTCCTATATTCCAACAAGATTTAACTTGTCCTCATTTAAGTGTTGCATTATTAGGAATAAATGAAAAGAAAATTAGTTCTGAAACAAATTTAGGAGGAGATGATATTCAATTAGTATACTATAATATGCCATGTGGAGAAATACTATTTAGCAAAGTTTTTGGAACCTCAAATGATGATGATATAAGCTCTATAGTTGATTTAACACATCAAAGATTAACACACTCTCCCATCAAGGATCCAACCAATGATCCAACTATAGACCCCACTATAGATCCAACCGCTGATCCAGCCGCTGATCCAACAGCAAATCCGACCAAAGACCCCACAATCGATCCGACAAATGATCCTACACTGGATCCAACCAAAGATCCAACAAGCGATCCAACAGTAGATCCTACCACCGATCCAACAAATGATCCGACGATAGATCCTACTATAAATCCAACAAACGATCCAACAGGATTTCCTACTAATACTCCAAGTACATTAGATCCAACTTCAGATCCAACAACTGATCCAACTATAGATCCGACTATAGATCCAACAACTGATCCAACTTCAGATCCAACAGCAAATCCGACCAAAGACCCCACAATCGATCCGACAAATGATCCTACACTGGATCCAACCAAAGATCCAACAAGCGATCCAACAGTAGATCCTATCACCGATCCAACAAATGATCCGACGATAGATCCTACTATAAATCCAACAAACGATCCAACAGGATTTCCTACTAATACTCCAAGTACATTAGATCCAACTTCAGATCCAACAACTGATCCAACGATCGATCCGACTATAGATCCAACCACAAATCCGACGATATATCCAACTATAGATCCAACAATTAATCCGAGTGTATACCCAACTAAAGATCCAACATCAGATCCCACAATAAAAATTTGTGTACGTAATATATGTCGTTTTCACTGCCTATGTGTAACAAGTGCTCTTTGTAGTATTCCCTTACCAGCATTAGGTCCTCCAGGATGCAGCTGTCAGGAAGTCATTGATGAATATGCAGATTTTTGTCCAACGAGTCCTTATATTCCTAATTCTTGTATGATAAATCCCAACAATCGTCCCGTTTATAATCTTAGATGTAGTCAAATAGATGGTCAATGTGGCCTAAGATGTACAGATGTTACGAATACTGAAAGATTACCTTATTTTCAAAATTGTACATGTAATGAGCAAAGACTTTTATATCAAGAATATGAAAGAACTAATATAAACTTTATACAAGGTCTTTGTTGGACAGAAACCGACAAGTATAAAAAACAAATTGCTCATAATACTATAATTAGTCCTTATTTAAAATATAATTTTGATATAGATGATTGGTTTGATAAAAATATAACTATTGAGTGTGATAGTACCTTTAAAAAAGATAAGTACTTAATGGGAAGCACAACATGTAGCGAAGCAATAACTTTTTTTCATACAAAGACAGAAGTTCCATGGATGGTATCGACAGGTTTTTATGATAGAACTGATGAAGATAAATCAAAAGTTTATATAAGATATTTTAATCCCGATAGTTGCGAAGATGAATGTTCAGAAATTATAAATTTAAAAAATGCTGAAATAATAAAATCAGAAATTACTTCGGTTGATGATGATCAAGTTACAATGACCATTTCCTACAAAACACAATATGGAGATACTAATGCTAAAATAATAGTTTTTGATGAAAACTGTAATGTATTAAAAACTTCATTAGAATATAAAAATTTCCCAATCATAAATCATATAACCTCCCTAATCCAAGATATCAAAAATCCATTATTATATCCACAATTATTATATCCTAATTATGATATTCCAGAATTTAATAATTCTAAAGAATATAAAGGATTAGTATATGGAGTTGGAGAACTTGATAAAAATAGCTACCTATTTGTTTTAAATACAACAGAAGAAATAGAATTAAAATGTTTAGCAAAGCTAACAGATGATTACAAATATTCAAAAATGGATAATTATTTTAATTCAAAATTAAGATCTAATCGAATGCTTTATCAATTAAATAAAACAAGAAATAATACGATTGAGCCGATCTATATATTGGGAAATATAGGTTATTCAGATGATGGCAGTTCTCTAACTGTATTTACAAATGGAGAAGATTGTGAAATTATAGATAATAAAGGAATATTAATTAAAGAAAATAAAAATCAGTTAGAAGGAGAATTAATTTTACAGCAGCATTTATCAGAGATGGAATTTGACAATATTGATATTGATTCCAAATATATAACATTATTTTTAAATAATATCGAAGAATATCAAGGATATGAATCCGTATATGCAGTTCCACTGAGTTTTAATGGTTTAGAAATTGATAAATTTACGACCACTAAGATTTGCGAAGATTATATTACTACAAAAAGTATAACATCAAAAATTATTGATATTTTAGAATGTAATGAAAACAAAGAAAAATGCACAAAACTAACTTTTTCATCTATGGCAGAATTTATAAAATCAAAATATGTTAAATTAAAAGACAGTGAAATAATAGCTTGTGAAGTATGTGAAAAAGATAAATATAATTTGAATAATAGAAGATTATTATCCTGGGATTCAAGTTGGTCAAATATATCTAGAAACTTAAAATGCAAACGAAAAAATTGTCCAACAACAACAGAAATTGTAAAAGAAGCTATAGAATTAGAAGAAGCAATGAAAGATGATAATGGATTAAATACTGGAGATATTTTAGGTATAATATTTGGAGTTTTAGTAGGAATTTTTATTTTGTGTTGTTTGTATTTTTGTATACTTCCTTACTTATTAGGATATTTTAAATCAAGAGGTTATATCGATGTTGGAGGAACAGATCAATTTTTAGAATAGATTTTTAAGTAATCTTTTTTCAAAAATGAATATATCAAAACATGAAATTAGAAAATATATTATTTCTAGATATTGAAACAGTATCTCATTATTCTGAATATGAAAAGCTTCCTGAAAAATTCAAATCATTATGGGATAAAAAATTTTATAATTCTTGGATGAATACGGATGATAAAAGCTCCCAAGAATTATATAGAGAAAAAGCAGCAATTTTTGCAGAATATGGAAAGATTGTAGTGATTGGATTAGGATTTTTGTATCGCGAAGGTAATGAATATAAATTGAGAGTTGGATCATTATATAATAATGATGAAAAAGAATTATTGAAAAATTTTAAAGAATTAATAGAAAACAAATTTTATTCAAATTTAAGATTATGTGCACATAATGGTAAGGAATTTGATTTTCCATATATATGTAGAAGAATGTTAGTAAATAATATAGAACATCCAGAGCCTCTAAAATTATCAAATAAGAAACCTTGGGAAGTAAATCATATAGATACGATGGAGATGTGGAAATTTGGAGATAGAAAGGCATTTACTTCTTTAGATTTATTAACTCAAATATTTGGAATCGAATCAAGTAAGCAAACAATGGATGGTAGCGAAGTCCATGATTATTATTATAAAAAAAATGATCTGGAGTCAATAAGTAAATATTGTATTGATGATGTAATTGCTTTAGTTCAAGTATTTTTAAAATTAAATTCTTTAGATACTATTCCAAAAGAAAATATTAAAATTGCAGATGAATTAAATTTAGAAAGCATTGATAGTAAATACTAAGGAGGCGCTGCAAAAGTCCTTATTGATATAAAAAATCCTTGATTTAAGCTTTAATTATTATATTGCATCAAAAATTAAATTAATCTGATATGAATCTATATAATAAATTAGTTAATCGTCCCTATATTTTCCT
>JAAGZN010000900.1 GCA_024206165.1 Bacteroidota bacterium | reverse complement strand
TTGAGGTATCACAAGTGGCTATTTCTATTCGTGTATTGCCTTTTTTTAATGCTTTTAATTGGTTTGATTTTTTAAATTCTTTCCCCCCCCCAATTAAATCAAATTCTAATTCTTCTTCGCCTATTCCTCTTATTTTTTCCCTGCATTCGTGGGTGTCAATATCGCCATCATGCCTAAGAAAATACTTAAATTCAACCGCAATTTTTTCTTTGCCATAAACAATCTTTTCTATAAACTCATGCATCATAAAATTAGCCTCTTTGTTTTTTGATTTTTTTCGCACATCAACAATCTTTTTTAACAAACTTTTAACCAAATTTAACTCAAATTTATTTTCAGTTTCGCAAAATCCGACTACGCCACAGGCACCCAAAGCGTTCTCACTTTTCGCATCTTTCAAGCTTGATTTTATCTTAAAATTTTCAGGCGAATTATTCAGTTTAAAAATCAAACTCTCCAAATACATATCATCTTTAATAATCCTATCTAAACTATCTATTAAAAAATTATCTAATTTATCAGCACTAACTTGTTTTATCTCACATGCACTCCAACCCTTATTCGTCCTAGTACACCTATAATAAAAATATCGTTTAAATTTTCCGTTAACATATTTATTACTAAACGAAGGAGTTAGCCTAGTCCCACATTCCCCACACTGCACAAGCCCAGCAAATAATAATTTCTTATAAAGCTTAAATTTCCTTATTTTATCTTTATGCAACAACTGCACTCTATCAAACATCTCTGGGGTAATAATTGCTTTATGCAATCCATCATAAATTTTTCCCACATGTTTTACTTTACCTGTATAGGTTATCCTTCTTAGCATTTCAGTAATACAGCTTATAGATATAAAATCCTCTTTTAAAATTATTCCTTCTTTATTTTTATGTATTCTTTTTATTCTTTTTTCTTTCAACATTTTATAAATGCTAATAGCCGATGCATTTTCTAAATAATGTTCATAAATCATTTTCACCACTTTTGCCTCGTCATTATTAATCTCTATTTTTTTATCCACCCTTTTATAACCATACGGAACACCGCCTCCATTCCACATTCCTTTTTCAGCCCTTTGCAATAATTTATCTCTTGTCCTTTCTCCAATAAGCTCTCTTTCAAACTGTGCAAAAGTCAGCATAATATTTCTCAGCAATCGCCCAGCAGGTGTAGAAGTGTCAAAATGCTCTGTAATAGAAACAAAGCCAACATCATATTTATCAAAAACCTCTATCATCTGATAAAAATCTCTTGGGGAGCGACTAAACCTATCAATTTTATAAACCACAATCGTATCAATTTTTCGACATTGCACATCATATAAAAGTTTCTGCAGAGCAGGTCTATTAATATTAGCTCCAGTAAATCCAGCATCTTCGTAGACTTCATAAACTTTCATATCATCATGTGCCTTAATATATGATGAAATCTTTTCTTTTTGAGACTGGCACGAGCTATATTCCTTATTCGCCTGCATCTCCGTTGACACCCTGCAATAAATAGCACACCGACTAATTTTTTTCTTTTTCATTTTTTCTACTTTTTTCATAAAAAAATTTCCTCCTATAAAAAATTATAATAACATCCAAATGCTCCTGCATAAAAACCCTAGAATACATTGCCACCCCCTCAACTTTTTCATTGTTAAGAACTTTAGCAACTCCCTTTTTCTCTTCCCAGCTCCAAAAATCATCCTCTAAAATTACTTCCTTGTTAATAACAAGTTGATTGATGAACAAATACCACTTATATTTTTTCTCATCAGTCTCCTCATAATTTTTGCCATAATTCTTTTTCAGTTCCTCATCCGAAATCACATTTTTCCTCCTTTATAAAAAGTTTGTATAAACTTGCTCTGCCCCCCCCCCTCACACAGATTTTCTTCAAACTTTTCAGTTTATTTAGTAAAATAAAAGAACAACACCTATTACAATATAACACTATGGCATTTTATTATTATAGTAATATAATATAATAGGTCAAGGGGAAATTATGACAATTGGCAAAAATATTCAAAGGTTTAGACATAAAAAGAATTTATCGCAAACACAGCTTGTTAAGTCCTCTGGAATTAAACTTACAACTCTTGTTAAACTAGAAGGAGGTAGCAAGTCTAATCCAACCATGAAAACACTCATTAAACTAGCTGATGCCCTAGATGTAACCCTTGATGAGTTAGTAGGGCGAGAGCCCAATTCTGTCGGGAAAAAATAAGAGGAATAGGCGAAGAAGAATTAGAATTTGATTTAATTGGGGGGGGGAAAGAATTTAAAAAATCAAACCAATTAAAAGCATTAAAAAAAGGCAATACACGAATAGAAATAGCCACTTGTGATACCTCAA
>JAAGZN010000899.1 GCA_024206165.1 Bacteroidota bacterium | reverse complement strand
TTCTCAGGAAAATATAGGGACGACTAACTAATTTATTATATAGATTCATATCAGATCAATTAAATTTTAGATGCAATATAACAAACTAAAGCTGTAATCAACGATTTTTTATATCAATAGAGACTTTTGCAGCGGATCCATAGTATGGCTTCCTTTGCTATAATTTTCCATGTCACAAATGTAACATTTTACATTTAAAATAAGGAATTTAAAGGACTGAAGTCATTTTCCATCTGAAAGATGGAGGCTTTAACCAAATTTGAGACAGTAAAATAACAAGCTTATAAGCCGGATTCTGTACCTTTTATAAGGTGCCTATCATTTATCTAGGATTTGAATCACTCCAAATCTCAAACGATCTACCCTTGCTATATTCTAGTTAAAGAAGTAAGCGAGCAACTTACATATTATAGCATCTATTTGATCTTTCAACCCTCAAGGTTTACCTTGCCATAATTGTCACCAACTAAGCGGTGGGCTCTTACTCCACCTTTTCACCCTTACTTTTGATTAAAAAAGCGGTATATTTTCTGTGGCACTTGCTGTCATTCTAAATAAATGCCTTCCCGTTAGGAAGTGAGGTGCTCTATGTTGTCCGGACTTTCCTCTAGAAATTATTTGTTTCTAGCGATAGGCCAGCTTGTTATTTAAATAAATAAATATCCTAAATATAATATTAAATTAATATAGATAGGATAATTTATATTAATTTAATTTCTTTAAAAAATCTAAGAAAGCTATCAAATCTTGTTCTTCAATTATCTCATGAAGTTTTAATGAAATTTTATTTTGAAAGTTCTTATCAAGGATATTAATAATCTTTTTCAAATATAAATCTTTTTCTGGTTTATCATAGAAATAATATAATAACATCTTGGGTATATAATTTATATTTTTTGAATATTTATATTTGATTTTTCCTATTATACTTTGATTTTATTTAACTTAATTTAGTTGCAAGATTAATGAATTTATTTAAGATATCCAAATCAATATTGCATTATTTCAACATTTTGTATTTAAGGAAAAATTTTTATTTAATTTTTATGTGATTTTTTGTAGTTTAAGACTTGTTAATATTAAAGTATAAAATGAAACAAGAAGACTTAAAATCAGCCCAACAGAGAATAGATGCTCTATTGGGTTATCTTTGACTATAAGAAAAGAAAGAAAATATTAGAAGAATTAGAATTAAAAATACAATCTCCAAACTTTTGGGATGATAAGAAACAAGCAGAATCAATTCTTAAAAATATAAAATCAAATAAAATATGGATAGAAGCAATAAACAAACTCAAATTATTATATGATGAAGTTGACACTTTATATTCTTTTTTTGAAGAAGGAGAAATAGAAGAAAAAGAAATAAATAAAGAATATGAACAATTAACAAAAGAAATAGAAGCTTTAGAATTAAAAAAGATGCTTCAAAAAGAAGAAGATCAATTAGATGCAATAATAGAAATAAATCCAGGAGCAGGAGGGACAGAAAGCCAAGATTGGGCAGAGATGCTATTAAGAATGTACACAATGTGGGGAGAAAAACACGATTATAAAATAAAACAAATCAATTATCAAAAAGGAGATACAGCAGGAATTAAATCTGCATCATTAGAATTTATAGGTCCTCATGCTTATGGATATTTAAAATCTGAAATTGGAATACATAGATTAGTGAGATTGTCACCTTTTGATTCAAGTAATAGAAGACATACTTCATTTGCATCAGTTTATGTCTATCCTATAGTTGATGAAAGTATAGAAATAGAAATAAATCCATCAGATATAACTTGGGAAACTTTTAGATCAGGAGGAGCAGGAGGGCAGAATGTCAATAAAGTAGAAACAGCAGTTAGATTAAAACATGAGCCTTCTGGAATTATATTAGAATGTCAACAAGAAAGATCTCAAATTCAAAATAAAGATAAAGCTCTAAAAATGTTAAAATCTAAGCTTTATCAAAGAGAAATTGAGAAAAAAAATGCAGAGAAACAAAAAATAGAAAAATCTAAGAAAAATATTGATTTTGGTTCACAAATAAGAAATTATGTTTTGCATCCTTATAAATTGATTAAGGACTTGAGAACAAATACTGAAAGAACTGATGTTCAAAATATATTGGATGGAGACTTAGATCAGTTTATGAAAGAATATTTGTTAAAAGGAAATTAATTAATTCAAATTGGATATATTTTTACTGTCTCAAGTTTGGTTTAAAGCCTCCATCTTTCAGATGGAAAATGACTTCAGTCCTTTAAATTCCTTATTTTAAATGTAAAATGTTACATTTGTGACATGGAAAATTATAGCAAAGGAAGCCATACTATTTATCA
>JAAGZN010000898.1 GCA_024206165.1 Bacteroidota bacterium | reverse complement strand
TGATAAATAGTATGGCTTCCTTTGCTATAATTTTCCATGTCACAAATGTAACATTTTACATTTAAAATAAGGAATTTAAAGGACTGAAGTCATTTTCCATCTGAAAGATGGAGGCTTTAACCAAATTTGAGACAGTAAATATGTTGTATTTCATGAGTATTATCAAAAAATAATGCTACTGATAAAATATTACTATTTCTATTAAAACTTCCATATGAGATTTTAATGGGATAATCGTCACAACTCAAATTATTTTTATTATCATCACATCTAAAGGTAACATAAGTTTGAATAGATACTGATTTAGAAATTAAATTGAAAAAAATAAGGTTTAGTTCCCATTTAATAAAATCTCCAGTTTTGGAGAATGGAGTCAAAGCCAATAAAATATAATCATCTATAGTGGAGCTAAAAATAAAAAAAGAATCAAATGCATTATTTGGGGATAGAGAAGGAACAGAAAAACCTGGACATTTTAAAATTATGGGATTTGAAATATCAGTAACTCCTTGAATAAGCAGAAAGAGATCTGTGGATCCATCTATACCAGCAGCAACAAAAAAATTGTTATCACTTACCAATTGATGATAACTTACTAAAAAATTAGAGCTAAAACTTGATATATATTGATTAGTTTGACCTTTATATGTAATTAAACCACTACTTGAATCTCTATCAACAAAAGTAACAAATAACTCATGTATAGAATCATCGTTAGCAATTATACAAAATCTATTATCACTTACTGTATAAGCATTATGAAATTTTATGCTACCTATATCCGAGACACAAAATCCAAAACATAAATAGTTAGGATGAGTAACACAATTTACAGGACTTCCAGATATTCCTTCAGAGCCTTCTGTCTCCTCACACTTATTACCTACATAACAATTTATTGCAGTGCCAGCATCACAAGATAATTTATTATTTTTACATGTTGTTGATATCTCGATATCTCCATTTAATAATCTACGTCTTCCAGATTCAATTTCGAAAGATGAATATGAAATACAAGCAGTATTATTACTACAGTTTTTGTTATAATGTGCATTTATAGAATTGATTTCTCCTTCACAAGGAATATCATGAACTGTAAATGGTTGACTTTTTACAAAATCATTCATCAAAAGCCCACCCAGAAAAATTTTATATAAACTACTTTTTTTTGAAAATCCTAATTTGTAATTACTATAAGATATCATTGTTTTTTCTTTGCTTATATTATTTGAACAATTACAAAAGAAAAAAATACCTATAGTTAATAATAAATATTTCATAACAGTTTTATTTAGTATTATATTCAATGATAATAGATATTTGATAAATTATAAAAATTATTTGTAATTTTATTAAATTTACTCTAAATAAAATATATATTACTTATAAATTTTAATATTTAGATATATTAAATAATAAGTTTTTAATAAGCTATTTTAATCGATCTCATTAATTTTGTTATCTTTAGTAACAATAGATTTTTTAATATACTTAAGTTTCTTATTTGATAATTTTTAATGCTATTTTTGGAAATTAACGTACTTAAGTTTAGTTAAGAAAAACACATCAATTTATTTGAAATATTGTTATCTTAATATATCTTTTGAGGATTAAGTATTTTTTATATCTAACAAAAATTTAAAGATAAAAAAGAAGATTAAATAATTGAGTTATTAAATAATGAATGAAAATAAAGCTAAAATAGAAATTTCGAAATTAATAAAATTAATAAATTATCACAATAAAATATATTACGAAGGCAAACCTGAAATTACTGATTACCAATTTGATCAACTTTTAAAAAGATTAATAAAACTTGAAAATCAATTCCCAGATTTAATTCAAAAAAATTCTCCAACTCAAAACGTTGGAGAAACAAGTACAAAAAATTTTGATACAGTTAAACATTTATATCCAATGCTTTCGCTATCTAATAGTTATTCAAAAGAAGAAGTAACTAAATATATTGAAAGGATAAATAAACTGTTGCCAGAAGAAAAGATAAGCTTTTTTTGTGAATTAAAATTTGATGGTTCCGCAATAAGCATAATATATGAAAACAATAAATTAAATAGAGTAATTACACGCGGAGATGGTACACAAGGCGATAATATAACTGAAAATGCAAAAACAATTAAAAATTTACCACATGAAATAAATACACTTTATAATGAAAAGACAATAGAAGTACGAGCAGAAGCCTTTATGTCCAAGAAGGTTTTTGACAAATTAAATAAGGAAAGAAAAATATTAGGAGAAAAATTATTTGCAAATCCAAGAAATGTTACGGCTGGTACATTAAAATTATTAGATAAAAAAGAAGTTTCAAAAAGATCATTAGATTATTATTCTTATACTTTAACAATAGATGATTCAAATATTAAAACTCATGAAGAAGGAATTAAACAATTAGAAAAATGGGGTTTAAATATTTCCAAAACTTATAAAAAGTGTGATAATTTAGAAGATATTTTTAAATATATAGATCATTGGGAACCTTTAAGACAAACTTTGCCTGTTGAGATAGATGGAATTGTAATAAAAGTTAATAATTTAAATCAACAAAAACGATTAGGATCAAGATCAAAAAGTCCAAGATGGGCAATAGCTTTTAAATATAAACCAGAAAATTTATCAACACTTCTTGAGTCAGTGACTTTTCAAGTTGGAAGAATAGGAACAATTACACCAGTTGCTAATTTAAAACCAGTATTAATCTCAGGAACCATAGTTAAAAGAGCATCATTACATAATCCTAATGAGATTAAAAGACTTGATGTTAGAGAAGGAGATACGGTATTTGTTGAAAAAGGAGGAGAAATAATTCCTAAAATTACCTCTGTTGATTTAGGCAAAAGAAATTCTAAATGTAAACCAATCAAATATCCTGAATATTGTCCTGATTGCAAAACAAAATTAATATCAAGTGAAGATCAAGCAAATATTTATTGTCCTAATTCCAAAAAATGCCCTACTCAGATAAAAGAAAGTATATTTCATTTTGCTAGCAGAAACGCAATGGATATAAGAGAATTAGGACCTCAAACCATAGAAAGACTTTATGATCAAAGATTAATTAAAAATGTTGCAGATTTATATGATTTAAAATTTTCAGATATTTATAAACTCGAAGGATTTAAGGAGCAATCTACTAGAAATTTACTTGATGGCATTGAAACATCTAAAAATATATCTTTTAAAAAAGTTTTATTTGCTTTAGGTTTAAGACATATTGGAGTTTCTCTTTCAGAAAAATTGGCTTTGCATTATAAAAATATAGATAACTTATCAAGTGCTGATTTTGAAGAATTGATTAGTATTCATGAAGTAGGTGAAAGAGTAGCTCAAAGTATTTTAGATTATTTTGAAGATTCAGATAATAAGATATTAATAAAAAGATTAAAACATAAAAA
Source organism: Bacteroidota bacterium (assembly GCA_024206165.1). Classification (GTDB taxonomy): domain Bacteria; phylum Bacteroidota; class Bacteroidia; order Cytophagales; family Amoebophilaceae; genus JAAGZN01. The sequence continues at coordinate 14,269 of JAAGZN010000898.1, read as the reverse complement.
CATAAATTTTGAACTAAAAGAAGATGAAATTCCAAAAAGTAATATTTTAGAAGAAAAAATATTTGTGATTTCGGGAGTCTTCAATAACTTTACAAGAGAGGAAATGAAAAGCTTAATTAAAAATAATGGAGGTAAAATTGTAACTTCTGTTTCTAAAAATACTGATTATTTAATTATAGGAAATAATCCTGGACCTCAAAAATTAGATAAAGCTGATAAATTAGATATCAGAACCATAAATGAAGATGATATTCAAGAATTAATAAAAAAGTGAAGTTAGAATTAAAAAAAAATATAAAAGAAAAGCTCTTTAATTTTTATAGCTTAAGAAATTTGAAAAGAGATAAATATCGATGTTGTAATATTGGTTTTAATAATGCAAAATCCATTGGCATTTTATATCAATTTGTTAATTCCAAAAATCAAAAAGAAGTAACCTTTTTCATCAAAGAATTAAAAAAGCTAGGAAAAAAAGTTCAAAATATTTGTTTTATTGAAAAGGAAACCACTGACTTTGATTATAATTCCCCTTCTTTTGGTTTTGAAGATTTAACTTATAGAGGTAAAATAATTGATGAAGAAGTTCGTATTTTTTTAGATAATAATTTTGACTATTTATATTTTATGGAATTTGAAATTAATCCTATAATGAAATATATATTATCTAAAAGTAAAGCTAAATGTAAAATAGGTTTTTATTCAGAAGAAAATTCTAAATATTTAGATTTAATGGTTAATTTCCAAAAACATAATACAGACAAAGATTTAAATATTTTAATTAATGAATTTTTAAAATATAGTAAAATTATAAATAATTAAAAATGGGAAATAGCTTTTTAAATGGAGTAGGCGTTGCATTAGTAACACCATTTGATGAAAAAAATAATATTGATTTTCAATCTTTAAAACAATTGATTATTCATGTCACAAAAGGTAAAGCATCATATTTAGTAGTACATGGTACCACCGGCGAATCTGCTACTACTTCTATTCAAGAAAAAAATAAAATTTTAAATTATGTCATTGAAAATAATAAAGATAATTTACCTATAGTATTAGGTCTTGGAGGTAATAATACAATTGATTTGACAGAAAAAGTTAAAAAATTTGATTTACAAAAAGTTGATGCAATATTATCAATTTGTCCTTATTATAATAAACCAACTCAAAAAGGCATTTATAATCATTATAAAATAATATCTGAGAAATTTGGTAAGCCTATTATAATATATAACGTACCTAGTAGAACTGGAGTCAATATTAATGCAGAAACTACTCTGAAATTATCTGAACTTCCTAATATTATTGGTATAAAAGAATCATCTGGAAATTTATCACAATGTATGATGATTTCTAAATATAAGCCTAAGGACTTTAAACTTATAGCTGGTAATGATATTGATCTATTACCTATTCTTGCTATTGGAGGTTCAGGCATTATTTCAGTTTTAGCAAATGCTTTTCCTTTACACTTTCATGAAATTATTAAAAATTTTAATCAAAAGAATTTAGAGAAAGCAAAGAAATATGCTTTTGATCTTTTAAATATAGATAGTTTGATTTATACTGAGGGTAATCCTGTTGGGGTAAAGCAGTTATTAGAATTGATGTGGATTTCTAAATCTTTTGTCAGATTACCTTTATTTAAAGCTTCTAAACATTTAAAAGAAAAAATAGATTCTGAATTAAAAGCCTTTTCTAAAAAATAAGAAAATAATTAAAATTGAATTAAAATGGATACTAAAAATATAATAAAAAATTCTTTTCATTTTTTAAGACATGGTCAAACAAATGGAAATGTAAGTAGATTACTTCAAGGTACATATGATGAGCCTTTGAATGAAATGGGAATTATTCAAGCGAAAAGGATTGCTAAAAAACTTAAGGAAGAAAATATATCACATATAGCTGCAAGTCCTTTGAAGCGAGCTTTGACTACTGCTCAAATTGTTTCTGATGAAATCAAAAAACCTATCACTATTATTGATGAACTTCATGAAGTTTCATTTGGCAAATTGGAAAACTGTCAAAATCCTGATGAAGATCCTGAAAAGTTTTTTTATAAATGGATTGAAGATAAAATTGATACAAAACATGAAATTGAAAGTCTTGGTAATTTTAAAAAAAGAATTTCTTCAGCATTAAAAAAAACTTTTGAAATACCTCAAAACCCTATTTTAATAGTTTCCCATAGTATCGTTTATTATGCTATTTGTGACTTGTTTGATTTAGAATTTAATCAAATTGATAATTGCCAACATAAATTTCATGAAACAAATATTGATTTTTCCTAAGTTATAAAAAGATAATAAATTTCATTTTTTGATACCATAAAACTTTTTTGCTCTTTCAATTATTTTATTGAATTCCTCAGCATTTATCACATCTTTTTCAACTCCTTCTATTAAAGTACCACCTATAACACCAATGCTACTTTCAGGAGTTCCAGGATCATGTCTTGGTATTATATAAAACAATCTTTTAACTTTATATCCATTAATAAACCCCTCTTCAATTGGCACTGTTAAAAGATAATTTAAGCTTTTAGGATTTTGATTTTTTAAAACTAATAAATGTCCCTGAACAGAAACCATATTTTTATCATTACATAATTTTTTGGAACCATATCCCGAACAATTTACAATAATCTTTTCTTCTAGTTCTTGAAATGAATTTAAAGTTTTTTTAACATATTTAACACTATTATTCATTAACTTATTTGTTAATTTAGTTATTGTTAAAGGAGTATTTATGATCATTATATCATCATAAACATACATTTTTTTTGTATTTCCATTTCCAAAATCAGCTAATACTTGTTTAGCAGGCTTAAGAACAGATCCCACAAATAATTCTAAATCCCTATTTTTTTCTTTAAAGTAAGCCGGCATAAATTTGGCACAAAATTTAAAATCATCATTTTTTCCTTTAGCTATATCTGCAAAAAACTTATAAGAATTTATACCAATTTGAAGAACTAAATCTTTCATTGCAGAAATATCTCCAATATGAAAAGGTGACCAAAGCCCTCCTGCATGATTTGAAGGCAATTCGCTAAAATCTTCGGCAACTATAGTAATATTAGTATATCCTTTTTTTATAAGTTCATAAACACTAAATAATCCTATAATTCCTGCACCTATAACTACTATTGGTTCATTTTTAGAAAGATGACGAGCCTTAATTTCAAGATCAAGTTTATCTATTACATATTTTGCTGCTCCAGGAGCTAAACTCCATCCTCCACCTCCATGTCCATAATTATGTGCAATAACTTTATTATTTCTATTTTCTACATACATCGCGGGTCCTGTTTTACGTACAGGACGATAACAAGAAATTTTTAATTTAATATTTTCTTTTTTCAATTTAGGTGGAAGAAGCTTTCTTCTTTCAAGTTTAGAACCTGATAAAAGACTTTTGGGAGAAATATATTTTTTTTTCTTAGTTTTAAAACTTGATAAAATAATAAAGAGAAAAATATAATTTATTAATCTATACATATTAAAGATTTTATTTATTGCTATATTATATAAGTTAACAATTTATTTGATTAAAATCTACCCCTATATTTTTGTGCTTCAGTTAATCTATTTAAAGCAACAATAAAAGCTGCTAATCTTAAAGATATTTTATGTTTTGTAGATAGTTCATATACTTCATTAAAAGCATCATTAATTTTACTTTCTAATCTATCATTCACATCTTTTAAAGTCCAAAAATATCCTTGATTATTTTGAACCCATTCAAAATATGATACAATTACTCCTCCAGCATTTGCTATGATATCAGGAATAACCATAATCTTCTTGTTTGTTAAAATTTCATCTGCTTCATTTGAGATTGGATTGTTTGCTCCTTCAACTATTAATTTTGCTTTTATTAAAGAAACATTTTTATCATTAATAAAATCTTCATTAGCAGCAGGAATTAATACATCAACTTGTAATGAGAGCATTTCTCTTTCAGAAATCTTTTTGACATTTTGCATTCCTGATAAGCTCTTATTTGTTTTTTTATATTCTATTGCGTTATGAATATCTATTCCATTTTCATTATAATAAGATCCCGATCTATCTGCTATTGCGACTATTCTACATTGCCCCATTTCTTGTAAAGTTAGTGCAGCATTAACTCCTACATTTCCAAAACCTTGTATAGCTACATTAGCTTTTTGAGAAGGAATTTTTAATAACTTAAGACCCAATAATGCAGATATACTGACACCTCTACCTGTTGCTTCTTCTCTACCTTTTGAACCTCCTAAGATTAGGGGTTTACCAGTAACTATCCCAAAATTTTCTTCATTAGAATGATTTTTAGAATATTCATCTACCATCCAAGCCATGGTTTGTGAATTTGTACCCATATCTGGAGCTAATATGTCAGATTTAGGACTTATATTTTCTCCTAATCCTCTTATAAATGCTCTAGTCAATCTTTCAAGTTCTCCTTCAGACATTTCTTTAGGATTACATTCTATTCCTCCTTTACCTCCACCATAAGGAATATTGGCTATTGCGCATTTTAATGACATCAATATTGCTAAGGCATTTACTTCATTCATTTCAACTTTTTTGTCATATCTTATTCCTCCCTTTGCTGGTCCCAAGATATTTGAATGTATTGTTCTATATCCTTTAAAAACTTTGATTTTGCCATTATCCATAGTAACTGGAAAAGAGATTATTGTTTGCTTCTTAGGATTTCTGATGATTTCAAAAAACTCTTCAGTCGTTTCACTTTTTTTTAGAATACTCTTTAATCTTGTTATTATATTCTCATAAATATTATTTTCTAGAGCTTTTGCTAATATTTCCATTTTTATTAAAGTTATTTATTTTTACCAATATTTATTTTGAATCAAAATATAATTTATTTTTCATAATAATGAAATTTTATCTATTACTAATTAACTCAAGTTGGGATATATTTTACTATTTGTCCTTTATAAGAATGACATATCTTTTCTTATAAAATTAGTCCTTAAATTAAATAATAAAATCTTTTATTTTTTCAATATCATAAGCATCTTTTATATTATAAGTACCAATTTTAATTCTAATAAGCTCAGATAAATAACCTCCAACTCCCAATTCTCTTCCAAAGTCATGAGCTAAACTTCTGATATAAGTACCTTTAGAGCATGTAACTCTAAATTTAATTTTAGGTAAATCTATTTCTGCTATTTCAAATTCTTTAATAATTATTTGCCTCGAAGGTATATCAACATCAATTCCTTTTCTTGCTTGATGATATAATCTTTCTCCCTCAATTTTAATTGCAGAATAAATTGGAGGTTTTTGATTTATTTCTCCAATAAATAGTTGTTTCGTATCTTCAATATTTTTATTTGTTATATGGTCATAACTCTTTTTATTTATCAAAGATGTTTCACTATCATATGAAGGAGTGGTATATCCTATGGTAATTTGACCTTCATAAGTTTTATCTAAATTTTGAAAGCAATTAATTTCTTTAGTCTTCTTTCCTGTTGCAATAATTAATAAGCCTGAAGCAAAAGGATCTAAAGTACCAGCATGTCCAATTTTAAGTTTTTTGATAGAAGATTTTTCAATGTTATCAATACTATTTTCTCTTATTTTATCTTTAATAATAAATTTTAATTTTTTAATAATATCGAAAGAAGTCCAAAAAATTGGTTTGTTTATCAAAAAAACTGTTCCATTAAGCAATGATTGTATATCTATCTTTTCCAAATTTTTATAGACTTTAAACATTTTATTTTTTAAAATATATAATTTTATTTTAGGATATTTAGTTTTTAGGTATTTTTAATATAATTCATCCAAAGACATTTTTAAATACTTATTAACAGAAATATAAGTACCCAACACATCAATAATAATACCCAATGAAATCACAAAAAATAAACAAGTAAATACTTCTTTAGGCTCTTGGATTCTAGCCAAAGCTTCACTTTTAATATTTGTATATTCTAAAATTAAAAGTATTAATATTGATGCTAACATACCAGAGCAGAGTCCTGTAATAGTAGCTCTTATAAGAAAAGGTCTTTTTATAAATGAAGGATAAGCACCAACCAATTGCATACTTCTTATTAAAAATCTTTGAGAATAAAGAGCTAATTTTATAGTATTATTTATCAATATTATTACTGTTAAAAACAATAATAAGCCAAAAAACCATAATATATTTCTTGCTTTGGTAAGATTTTTATTAATATAAATTGTTAAATTTTTGGCATAGTTGACTTCATATACTCCTTCAATTTTTTCTATTCTTCTTTTTATTGCTTCTAAAACTTCTTTAGTTTGGAAATCATAATTTATGCCTATTGTTATCATATCTCTTAATGGATTAGTTTCTACGACTTCCCAAAAATTTTCTCCTGTTTCTTTTATAAATGACTTTGCAGCATCTTCTTTAGAAATAAATTTTATTAAGGGCTTCCTTCTTTTCTTCAATATAAATTTTTGATTCTTCAATTTATTATTTATTTCTTCTATATTTTCTTTTGATATATTTTTATTTAAATAAATGAATATTTTAACATTATCTCTTATAATATCCGAAATTTTATTTGTATGCAATAATAAAATACCTAATAAACCAGAAACGAACAATGCTGATGTTGTACTAATAACCACACTAATTATAGGATAACTACCAAGTTTTTTCTTTTTATAGTTTTTATTTAACATGATGATTTATTTCATTAAGAAAAATGTTCTGAATATCAAATATCACATAATAAAAGCGTAAATATATTATGTTATGCAACTTTTAATTTAAATTTTTTAGATCTTTCGCAAAGCTCAAGATGACATAATTTTGAAAATCGTTTATACAAAAATCGTGTATTAACCAAGTGATTTAATTAAAGAATTTCCAAGCAATACCTAAATCATAAGACCTACTTTGGCCGGGATAGCTATTAGTTGCAAAATAATTTCCTTTACCCATTAATCCGTAATTTAAATGTGTAATTTTAAAGAATAATGTAAAATTTTGGTACATCAAATTAAGAAATGCATTGATAATAGGCCAACCTCCTGATAGTTTACCTCCATATTTTGGTTCTGGATAAGGTTCATCTGTTTTAAAGTTGTAAGTAGGATTTTCCTTACTATAACCATCATATTTGCTTGCCTGATAAGCTGTTTTAAAATTAATATCAAAACCACTACAAATTTTAAGTTTATCTCTATAAAATGAAGCTAGATAATAAATACTTGAGTTTATAAAAAATGTTGGCAAATTATGTTTATCTGTTTTAGTTTCTTGATTCTGAAAATTTACAGCATGCAAAGAATAAATAAGATCATTATCAAAATGTATATTTCCAAAAGTGATATTAGCTCTAGCTCCTGGACAAAAGAAAACATCGCATTCAGATAATTTTTCTCCTATAGATAATGCCATAATGTTTGGAGTTATTGATAAATAGTCACCTTCATAAACTTTATATCCAGCAAAACCTTTTGTAGCAAAAGCAAAAGGATGATTTATTTTATTTTTACCTTTAGTTTTAGAATTAAATTCTTTTATATTACCACTAGGATTTTCCTGATCTTTCATATTATAAATCTCATAATAATTAGATATGAAAGGGTTTTTTTTATGAGAATGTTTAAGAGACAATTCTAAAGTTTTATCTTTATATCTTATACCTGTTTTATAATACTTTGGAATTAAATATTCTAATTCAAAATCTATATTGCTATTTTCATTTAGTTTATATATGGATTTACCACCAATATAATTTTCTCCCAAATGATTATCATCATTTAATTTTTTATTTATTATATCATATTTTAAATGATAATATTTTCTAAATAAGTCACTTCTTCTAATATATACTCGATATATAATATTTTCTCCATATTTGCTTTTAAATCCAATTTCATTATTAATAGTATGTATAACAGTACTTCTAAAAGGAGTTAATTTAGGATGATCATCTTCTAACTCATCACCATCTCTTTCACCCAAGGTATTACTATCCCATAAATATCCAAATTGGTAATATGAATATGCATCACTTAATATTTCATATTGATTATAAACATTTAATAAAAATTTAGATGTTTTGTTTTTTCCATTAGTTCCTCTTTCTCCTGTTAAAAACTTTTGTTTATTATTTTTGGGATATTCTAAATTAATACTTGGAAAATATATTTGATAGAATTTTTTTTCTTCATTAGAATCATCAAATAATAGTAATTCTTCATCTTTATTGGAATTTGGACTGTATTCTTTACAATAATGTTTCATACCAGATATAGTAACTATCAAATCATATTTATTATTAAATCCTTGATAATGAGAATGGGCATCCCACATTCTAGACAAAATATACTTTTGTTCTGGATATAATTTAAAAGGGCTAGCCATTGAGAGATTGCTAAATGTGCCACTAATGTTCCAGTTTTCATTTATATTCTGGCTATATTCAAATATCAATTTAGAAATTTTTCTTCCAGGAATAATAAATATATAGGTATATGGAGATTTAGTATCATATATTTTAATATCTTCGGGTTTTTTAAAATAAAGATCATAATTATGATGACCAGAGCTAGTTCCAATATATTCTGGCATATCAAAATAAATACTTCTTGAAGGAGTACCATCAACACCCAAATCTTGCAACCTATTGCCAAAACGTTCATTAAGAGTCCAGCGATGAATGTATCTTACATCTAAATCTGTAGGATTTCTATAAGGGATTTCTATATTATCTTTAATTTCTCCGAATGTTGCATATTTAGTGGTTTTATCGCTATGAACTTCTGGTTCTTTTTTTTCAAAGATTTTCTTCTTTTCAGATTTCCAAGTATAAGAATATAATTCTTTGGGATTTTCTTTTTCTTTTATTTCTTGATCATCTTCTTTTTGTTTTAGCTTCTGGTTCTTTTCCTTTTTATTGTTTTTGTCTAGTTCATTTATATTTGATTTTTGTTCTTTTATTTTTATATCCTTATCCTCTTTCTTTTCATCAGAATCATCATAAATATCTTTATCGATTTCATCTTTATCTTGAGAAGGTTTGTTTTCAGTTTTATCTTTTGATGGTTTAGATATTTTAGCCTTTTTATCTTTTCTCTTTTTAGATTTTCTCCTTCTCTTTTTTTTATTTCTTCTTTTCTTCTTTTTCTTGTTTAATTTTCTATATTTTTTAGATTTTCTCTTTTTTTTTGGAGCAGCATAAGATGGTACTGAAAGCAGGATTGTAAATGAAAATAGTAATATATAAAATAATTTTTTTATGAACATATCTCGAAGGTCTCGAAGCACATAAATCTTTTATTTAGCAAGATTTTAGAGCAAAATTAATTCAAATCTAAACAATTTTCTGTTTTAATAAAAGGTATTTTGATTTATTAAGTTTTATCTATAATTTCCTTTTTGGTTTTTAGGATCAAAATTGATTATTATGTCTGATTTATTTAAAACTTTGATTATTTATATATTTTTTATTTCTTGTTCAAGTAAAATAAAATTAGAAATGAATAGTCCAAAGTTTATTCATGTGACCTACTTAAATGATTATGAAAACTCCCTAAAACATTGTTATTTAACAGAATATTTTGGAAATACAAAATTCAATAATTTATCTGTTATTGATAAAAGAAAATTTAATGAATTAGAATTTAGAGGCAAAATTATTACAATAGAACAAAAATCTGCTATTAACTCATTAGTAAATTCTAAAACTATAAATCCTTTAATTACAGGATATATTAAAAAAATAATAAAATCTGATTTTTTAAATCATGATATATTAAATATTATTGATGGATTTTATTTTCAGCGTATTAGAAAAAATATAAGATATAGACAATTCAAATATAACGAAGAAGCTAAATATATTTTTCCATTCATTTCTAAAGATAAATATGAATTAAAATTATTGGTAAATAGATTTTTTGAAGATATTAAGGATGGTTTTTTTGATTTGGTTATTCTATATAAAAGTCACAAAATAGCAACTTTATTTTGCAAAGAAGCCACTATCAATCAAAACTTAAAAAATAAGATTATAATTGAGGAAAATATTCAAGATTATGCAACACCAGATGGAATGTCTAGGTCGGGATGGAAAAAAATATTAGATTTTAATATGATTAAAGTAATACGCTATAAGAAATTCAAAATAAAAGATTGATTTACTATTTTTACTTATTAATAATTTAGACCAAAATTCCTTAAAATTGTTTTAAAAAGAAAAAGTTAAAATTATGCTTAAAATTCAAGATATAATTACGTATTTAGAAACATTAACACCATCCAAATATAAAGAAGATTATGATAATCCAGGATTAGTCGTAGGTAATTCTCAATTAAAATTATCTGGAATTTTGCTATCTTTAGATATAACAAAGGATTTATTATTAGAAGCAAAATCAAAAAACTGTAATTTAGTCATTTGTCATCACCCTTTAATTTTTCAACCTTTAAAAAAAATCAATGGTAATAATCATATTGAAGAATGTATTATATATGCAATTAAAAATGATATAGGTATTTATGCTATTCATACTAATATAGATAATATTTTAAATGGTATGAGTAAATCAATAGCTGGATTGTTGAGTTTATCAAATATTAAAATATTGAGAAGTAGAAATGATACTTTAAAAATACTAACAACTTTTGTTCCTAAAGAAAATTTAGAAAATTTAAAACAGAGTTTATTCAAAATAGGTTGTGGTAATCTTGGCAATTACTCAAATTGCAGTTTTACAATTGACGGAGAAGGAACTTTTCTGCCAAATGATGAAGCTAAACCATATATTGGTGAAAAAAATAAGGAGCAAAAAGCTGAAGAAAAACGATTAGAACTTATTTTTCCAACTCATTTAGAAAATAATGTAATTCAAGAATTAATAAATAACCATCCTTATGAAGAAGTAAATTACTACATTCAAAATTTAAATAATAAATCAAAAACCATAGGAGCAGGTGCAATAGGAGAATTAGAAAAAGAAATGAATCTTAATGAGTTTATAACTTTTATTAAAAAGAAATTTAACTTAAAAATATTAAAACATACAACCGAAAAAAATAAGAAAATAAAAAAAGTAGCATTATGTGGAGGTTCTGGAAGTTTTTTGATTAATGATGCATTAAAATCAGGAGCCGATGCATTTTTGACAGGGGACTTAAAATATCATGATTATTTTTATTCTTTAGATGGTATAATATTATGTGATATAGGACATTATGAAAGTGAAATAATCTTTAAATCTATTCTTTTCAAGGTTTTATCAAATAAATTTATTAATATTGCAATAGTAAAATGTGAAACAAATACTAATCCAATACAATTTTCTTAAGAAAATTTTTTCTTAGTACAAAACTACAAAAATTATGGACAAAGATGTTAATGAAAAATTAAATTTATTAGCTAAACTTCAAGATATAGATTGCGAAATGGATGCAATTGAAAGATTAAAAGGAGAATTGCCTGAAGAATTAGAAGATTTACAAGATAGACTAATAGGTTATAATACAAGAATTGAAAGAATAGATGAAGATATTAAAGAAATCAAAAATGAAATATCCACTTATAAAGTCATTATTGATGAAGCAAAAGAATTGACAAAGAAATATACTGACCAGCGAAAAGGAATTAGAAATAATAGGGAATTTGACGCTCTTACGAAAGAAATAGATTTACAAGATATAGAAATCAAACTTTCTGAAAAAAAAATTAAAGAAAATAAAAATCTTATAAAAGAAAAAGAAGCCGCAATTAAGGAAACTAATACTTTAATAAAAAATCAAAAAGCAGATATTGATCTCAAAAAGAAAGAACTTAATGAGATAATTAAAGAAAATGAAAAACAAGAAAAAAAATATACAGATTCACGAGAAAAAATAGCTAAAAAACTTGATAAACAATTATTTGAATCATACACTAATTTACGTAACAATCTTAGAAATAAATTAGCCGTTATAGTTGTTCATAGAGAAGCTTGTGGAGGATGTTTTAATTTGGTTACTCCTCAAAGACAAGTAGATATTAGAGCAAGGAATAAAATTATGGTTTGTGAGCACTGTGGAAGAATAATTGCCGGAATTGATGAGCCTGAAATTGAAGTAAAAACTACAAAGTAACTCCTTTTCAAGGTTTATATAAAAATTGAAATCAATTCATTTTACTTAAAACTGTTCTCATAATTGATCTCTCATATTATAAAAACTAGTTTTAAGATAATTTGACTTATATCTCATAGAAAATTAATTAGAAGCTGTATTTTTGATATGAATAAAATTAGAGTACGATTTGCACCATCACCAACGGGCCCTCAGCATATTGGAGGTATAAGAACAGCACTATATAATTATCTTTTTGCTAAAAAAAATAGAGGAGACTTTATTTTAAGAATTGAAGATACAGATCAAAAACGTTTTGTTGAAGGAAGTCAAAAATATCTTTTAAAAGCCTTTGAATGGCTTAATATAAAACCTGATGAAGGCATAAATATTGGAGGCAAATATGGTCCTTATAAACAATCTGAAAGAAAAGATATTTATAAGAAATATATTGATATTTTATTAAAAAAAGACTTAGCTTATTATGCTTTTGATACTCCTCAAGAACTGGATGAAATGAGGAAGAGATTACAAGAAGCTAAAGTTGCAGCCCCTCAATATAATGCTGTAAGTCGGATGACAATGAAAAATTCTCTTACTTTGCCAAAGGATGAAGTTGAACAGAAACTTAATTCTGGAGAAAAATATGTTATTAGAATAAAAGTACCTCAAAAACAATCAATCAAATTTAAAGATGAAATTAGAGGTTGGATAAATATTAAAACAGATGTTTTAGATGATAAAGTGCTTATGAAATCAGATGGAATGCCTACTTATCATTTTGCAAATGTTGTTGATGATCATTTAATGAAAATTACCCATGTTATTAGAGGAGAAGAATGGCTACCTTCAACTCCTATACATATATTATTATATAAATATTTTGAATGGGAAGAGCCTGTATTTGCACATCTTCCTTTAATTTTAAAACCAGATGGTGTAGGTAAATTAAGTAAAAGGGCTGCAGATCAAGCGGGATTCCCTGTTTTTCCTTTAAATTGGATAGATCCTGAAACTAAAGAAAAATCTGAAGGATTTAAAGAATCTGGTTATCTGCCTGAAGCAATTATTAATTTCCTTGCTATGTTGGGATGGAGTCCGGGAGATAATAGAGAATTATTTACAATTGATCAACTTATTAAAGAATTTTCTCTTGAAAGAATAAATAAAGCAGGGGTTAAGTTTGACATTAAAAAGGTTAATTGGTTTAATCAAGAATATTTAAAACGTAAGGAACCAATAATATTTGTAAATTATTTAAAAACAAAAATTCCTACAGCAAAAGAAAAATATTCAGATAAATTGTTAGAAGAGATTTGCGACTTATTAAAAGATCGTTTGATATTTTTAAAAGATCTAATATCAGAAACTAAATTTTTCTTTAAAAAGCCAATTAGCTATGATAAAAAATTAATTAAGAAATTGCTTAATGAAGATTCCATACCAACATTAATGAAAATTGCAGATGCTTTTGATTCTTTAACTTTTTTTGAAGCACCATATATTAAAGAAGCTTTTTTAAAAATTATTGAAGATAAAGAACTAAAACTAGGTAAAATATTACCTGTATTAAGATTAGCAATAACTGGCTTAGGATCTGGACCTGATTTATCTAAAGTTATTTATATCTTAGGTAAAAAAGAATCTTTGGAAAGATTAGATAAATTTTTAGATTCATATAAATAAAATATTAATATCCCATTTATTTTTTATATTTTAAATATTTTGTGCAAATTATAAATATAATTAATTCAATTTGCACTATATTTTACTATTTGCCATATTAAGCAAAGCGAAATATCTATTTTTAGATTAAAACAATATTTTTTAAAAACAGATTTTTCACTTCATTAATGATAAAATGGATTTTACCCTTATTTAATTACTGCGCAACTTGAGTTAATTAAGATATCAAATTATAAATTTTTATGGGAACTATTAATCAAAAATCAGTTAAATCTATTTTAGTTTTATTTGGAACAAACAGAAATAATTCATTAACAGAACAAGTTGGAAATTACTATATCAAATTATTGAATAAACATAGGAGGCGCTGCAAAAGTCTGGCCTACCTATAAAAAGTTATAAAAAAGGTTTCCTCTCATGAAGTATCTTTTTTAAAATCCATTTTTTAAATTAACGATTCCTGTTATTATTGCCATTTTTATTGCATAGCTCGGTT
>JAAGZN010000897.1 GCA_024206165.1 Bacteroidota bacterium | reverse complement strand
GGCCTGACTCCATTGCATTTTGCTGTTACATATAATCATACACAAATGGCACAACTACTCTCAAGCAATGGAGCTGATGTGAATGCAGTTGATAAATATGGAAGTTCTGCCTTGCATTATGCAGCTTACAAAGGCAATTATGACATGATAAAGTATCTGAGGGATGCAGGTGGAAACCATGAGCTTACTGATGAAAATGGCAACACACCTGAGATTTTTGCCCTGAGCAGAAATTACTACAAAACAGTAGCAGCTCTTCAGGTAGAACCAACACAATTTCCAGAGAATATCAAAAAAATAATCATCCCTGACCCAATTCCTGATAATACCATCTCTCTTCAGAGATATCCATGTGATGACAATGTTTACTTTCCAATTTTCAATTTGACACCAGATCAGTCAAACCACATTCCAGTTGAAACCTGGGATATTTTGTTCAAAATGAAATTTCATGGAGATTCAAAGAAATTCCTGAAAAATTTGATGGAAGTTCCAGGAATGGGCAAAATACCAAAAATCAGTGAGGTCAATGAAATAAGGCAAGCGATTGAGACATTTATGGACGAGGTAACAAAATGCATCTCTATTATTGACAGTCGATTCAAAGGAGAAATATTAAAGAGTGGTAGCGTGTATGAAGATACAAAGGTTGGAGATCCAGATGAATTTGATTACATGTTTATTCTGACAGAATTCGAGAAGATTTGCTCAATCAACATTACTGATCAAACTTATGATGATGTT
>JAAGZN010000896.1 GCA_024206165.1 Bacteroidota bacterium | reverse complement strand
TTATGGAGCATTCTGGAGCATACTGGAGCATACTGGAGCATATGCAGCAGTATGCTCCAGGAGCATACTGGAGCATACTGGAGCATTATGGAGCATTCTGGAGCATACTGGAGGTCTGAGTCTGAGGTCTGAGGTCTGAGTATGAGGTCTGAGGTCTGAGTCTGAGGTCTGAGTTCTGAGTCTGAGGTCTGAGGTCTGAGTCTGAGGTCTGAGGTCTGAGTCTGAGGTCTAAGGTCTGAGTCTGAGGTCTGAGTCTGAGTCGGAGGTCTGAGGTCTGAGTCTGAGGTCTGAGGTCTGAGGTCTGAGGTCCAGTCTGAGGCCGAGTTAGCCAACTTGAAAGATTTGCTCGGCATTATGGGCAAATTTTCAAAAGTACTCAAATCAGTCGGCCGAGAGAAGGAAATATTGGCGGCCAGTCATAACGACATTACACGCGAAATATCAGCCTCCTAGACCCCCATTCGGCCAAGTTAGCCAACTTGAAAGATTTGCTCGGCATTATGGGCAAATTTTCAAAAGTACTCAAATCAGTCGGCCGAGAGAAGGACATATTGGCTCAAATAAGTTGGCAAATTG
>JAAGZN010000895.1 GCA_024206165.1 Bacteroidota bacterium | reverse complement strand
TGGTAGTATAGTGGTGAGTAACTCCGCCTGTCATGTGGGAAACCGAGTTCAATTCGCCACCGGGGAGGCTGTTTTCAAAATAGTTCTCCCTGTAACTTTTAATCGAAGAGAGCCTTATACCAATAAAGTTTTTAATGTGCTCAAGACATATTTACTTATCTTTTATTATTTGTTTTGATATTTGGGTTTCATAGAGCAAAATTGTCATTTTTGCCCTGACAGGACTGGATTTTTTAAAGAACCCCTTTACTGCAATCATTTTTCTTTGTAAAGCTGATGCAAAAACTTTTGATTTCTGTTCCAACATCAGATCCTCGGTAGTATAGTGGTGAGTATCCCCGCCTGTCACGCGGGAGACCGGGGGTCAATTCCCTGCCGGGGAGGCTTTTTGGAGATAGTCGTCCCTGTAACCTTTTTTCGAAGGGAGCCTTATACGAATAAAGTGTTTCATATGCTCAGGACATATTTACTTGTCTGTCATTAGTTATTTTGCCATGGAGCAAAGTTATCACTTTTGCCTTAACAGGACTGGATTTTTTCAAGCACACCTTTACTGCAATCATTTTTCTTTGTAAAGCTGATGCAAAGACTTTTGATTTCTGTTCCATCATCAGATCCT
>JAAGZN010000894.1 GCA_024206165.1 Bacteroidota bacterium | reverse complement strand
CTTTAAAGGAGGATTTAGTTTATCCTAATGATTGGGATAATACCGTAGAATTTCAAAGAGCTTTAGCTCGTTGGATAAATGATTATAATTATGATTTTCCACATCAGAGCCTTAATTATTTAACACCTAATCAATATTATTATAAAGAACTTAAAGTTGCTTTATAAAACTCTCCCATTTTTTTCTTTTATCAAATATTTCCGAATTGTTCCTTCTGCATTTCCCCTAAATAACACTCCATGAGGCAAAACAACTGCCATTGTTCCATTTTCTGCCAACTGATAAATCATGTGTTGCACAAACGCAAAATCTGCTTTTGATTTTGGTGCTAATTTCCCATATTTTGCAAATCTATCATCATCTAAAAATTGACTAGACGGATTCCATTTTGCACTAAAAGGCGGATTTGCAACAACTGCTTCAAATTTTTTATGCACATGTTCAGGATGTTCGATTGTATCGCCTTGCTTTATATCAAAATCTTGATACTTTACTCCGTGCAAAATCATATTCATCCGAGCCAAATTATAAGTAGTCTGATTAAGCTCCTGTCCCGAAAAATGTGCAACTTTCAATTCTTTGGAAACTCGCAAAAGTAAAGATCCCGAACCACAAGTCGGATCATACGCAGATTTTATTTTTTGTTTTCCCTCTGCAACCAACTTTGCCAAAATCTTTGAAACTTGTTGAGGAGTATAAAACTCTCCTGCTTTTTTGCCAGCACTACTTGCAAATTCACCGATTAAATATTCGTATGCGTCTCCCAAAACATCAATATCAGTATTTTCAAAATTAAAATCAATTTCCGCCAAATTTAATAAAATAGTGGAAATCATTTTGTTTTTTTGTTCTTCCGTTCTACCAAGATTTTGCGACCATAAATCAACATTGTCAAATAAACCAATAAAATCCTCTTCACTATCCTGCCCAAGAGTAGACTGCTCTACTTCTTTTAAAGCTTTGCTTAAATCAGCCAAAATAAATTCATTATTTTTGGCTTTTTTTTGCAATCTCACTAAATAAAAACTTTGGCTCTAAAAAATACCCTAAATTAGCAATGCTTTCTTCTTGCAAACCCACTTTATAGTCATTATCTTTAAAAGCCTCTAAAAAGCTAATTTTGTCTTCTTTAAGCTCATTATTTACAAATGCCTCAACCTTTTCTGATAAAAATTTATAAAAAATAAAGCCAAGAATATAATTCTTGAACTCACTTGCATCCATATTGCCTCTTAATTCATTAGCAATAGACCATAAAATATTAAATAGTTTTATTTGTTGTTGAGTCATTTAATTAGCTCCTTAGTCTTATACATCTATACGACTCGATGTATATTTATTCCCTGCATTCTTTAATGTTTTTTTATTGAAAATAATAATATCTTTTCTAAAATTACTTGAAATTTCAATTCCAGAAATCATTAAAAATTCTATTATTTGCTGTCTAATCTCTCGTTTACTTATATCAGAAAAGAGATGAGAACATTTAGTATTACTAATATCTGTTCTAAAAATTAAACAATTTTTAGCATAAAACTAAATTTCATTTCGGCGTGGCTCACTAAAACATACTATTTCTTATTCTTTCTGATTATTTCTTACTAAAAATATTATGGTGTATATCTGATTGTATTTTTATTAACTTTAAAAAATCTTTTTTT
>JAAGZN010000893.1 GCA_024206165.1 Bacteroidota bacterium | reverse complement strand
TTCCCACTCCTGTCATTTTGTTGACATTCCTATACAAAGTATTGTTTCCTTTTGTTCGAACACCTGCATATGGTATCTTCCACGATCATCGATGCTATTGACCACATAACATACAGGCAGGATGGCCGAGTGGTCTAAGGCGATTGTTTAAGGCACAAGTCACTTTGGTGGCGTGGGTTCGATTCCCACTCCTGTCATTTTGTTGACCTTGCTATACAAAGAATTTATTCCTTTATATGAACACCTGCAAATGGTATCTTTTACCAAAATCGATGCTATTGAACACCTAACATACAGGCAGGATGGCCAAATAGTGTAAAAAGCTGGTTTAAGGCACCAGTTACTTCGGTGACCTGGGTTCAAGTACGACTCCTGTAATTTTGTTGACATTCCTATAAAAAGTATTTTTTCATGTATTTTGAACACCTGCTCATGGTATCTTCTACCATCATAAATGTTATTAACCACGAAACATACAAGCAGGATGGCCGAGTGGTCTAAGGCACTGGTTTGAGGCATAAGTTACTTTGCTGGTGTGGGTTCGAGTCCCACTGCTACCATTTTGTTGACATTGCTATACAAAGAGTTTATTCCTTTATATGAACACCTGCACATGGTATCTTTTAATTTAGGAGTTATAATATTGTCGACGAGGAAAGTAACAGTATGACTTCTACAAAAGGACCCAAGTTAAAAGTACTGCCAATTGATCTGCATGGAAATAGATTGGATTTAGGTTAACGTTGGGACAAATGGTTTGAAACGTTCGAGAGAGATCTCAAGTATAATG
>JAAGZN010000892.1 GCA_024206165.1 Bacteroidota bacterium | reverse complement strand
AGTTTTTATTTCAGTTTTTATTTCACTTTTGATTTCAGTTTCAGTAAAGCATCAATTTAAATTTAAATTTAAATTTCATTAAAGCACCAAGGGGCTGTTCATAAAGGACGTCCCTCCCTTCATTCTGTCTAATAAGTATCCAAACATCAGATCCTTAGAATACCAGTTGTCCTATTTACTGTCCTCCACAATGTGCTCCCACCACTGTGGTGATTAGAGTAACTTACCGATCTGAGCTAACCGACGCTAGTCGACGATATATCTAACCGGTTATCACCGCCAGAATCCAGTTTTAACCGACTAGCCCAGAACAAGCAAACACCAGCGCACGTGACGTCTGCCGCCACACGAGGCCAGCTCCGCCATGCGGGCGGGCGGAGAGCCAGACACGGCCCGGCAGCTCCAGAGGCCTCACCCTCCCTCCTTTCAGACTCTCTTCAGAAGTCCTCACCATGGTGGTGATCGGCAAGAATGGACAGTGCCCGCTCAAGTACTCAAGGTTTACGCCACGCCGCGGAGGCCCTTCAACAAGGCTCGCCTGGACCAGGAGCTGAAGCTGATCGGCGAGTACAGGCTCCAGAACAAGCGTGAGGTAAGGCAGAGCTGGACTGATCATCGACTAATGCTCGCCCCAGGTCTGGAGGGTTAAAGTACGCCCTGGCCAAGATCCTCTCGGCCACCCGCGAGCTGCTCACTCTGGAGGAGAAGTCGCCGCGCCTGCTCCGGCGCCTCGTCCGCACGGGTGTGCTGGGGGGCGACCGCATGAAGCTAGACTACGTGCTCAAGTTCGAGGACTTCCTGGAGCACAGGATGCACACCGAGGTGAGGGACCAGCTCGTGGAGATGAGTTTTGACCTGATATGTTGTGCAGGACGAGCAGCTGGACGAGGTCAAGGATGTGGAGCACGGCCCGGACGAGGTCTTGCAGGTGTTCAGCTACTGAGCCGAGGTGGAGGTGCCAGATGAGGAGGACATCCTAGCCTGGTGGAACAGGAGCAAGGCCAGCTATTCCTTTAGGAGAACCTGTTGTTGTAAAACCTGAACGCCAATAGTTATGCATATATGCTTACAAGGAGCCCACTTCTGTTAGAATAAATGATTTATTCAGATTTGCAATGAAATCGTCGAGATCGGTAGCAAAATCTTGTAATCGGATGGCATTTCTGGCATTTCCTTGATCTAATAGTGTCGAGAAATCGTCGGCAGCTTGGAAATCTGTCGAGAAATCGTCGCCAGCTTGGAAATTTGACGGTGAGGTACACTAGTCTGCAGGGCAGCAGGAAGAAATTTACTCGTTTGGATTTGGGGGATTTTGGGGTATTTCAGGTAACCCTAGTCACACCCTAGGACATGGACCCTAGTGACACCCTAGTACACCCCAGTGACGCCCTAGCACACCTTAGGGGAGCTTGCAAATAGAAAATTGATGGTTTT
>JAAGZN010000891.1 GCA_024206165.1 Bacteroidota bacterium | reverse complement strand
GATGGGACTGCGATGGTCTCCCTGGTGTGAGAAAGTCGTCGCCCTTCGGCATGTCCAGTGTAGAGTCAAAGAGCCCGGATAGGTTCGTATCTGCATTTGGTGAGGTGTGGTGCAACAATTTGTGTGAATGAAATGGCCTGGGTTTGTCGTAGCCCCGGTTGCGCAGTGGTAGCGTTCTAGAGATAAAATCTAGAGGTCGTGGGTTCGAGTCCTACTCGGGTCATTTTCATTTTCATAAATTATCACGATTGATTTTCCAAATCCTGCTTCTCTTCAAGTTTACTTCCTGCAACTCTATCCAGTGATGGGACTGCAATGGTCTCCCTGGTGTGAGAAATTCGTCGCCCTTCGGCAGGTCCAGTAGAGTGTCAAATAGCCCGGATAGGTTCGTATCTGCATTTGGTGAGTGGAGGTGCAACAATTTGTGTGAATGGAATGGCCTGCGTTTATTATAGCCCCGGTTGCGCAGTGGTAACGTTCTAGAGATCAAATCTAGCGGTCGTGGGTTCGAGTCCTACTAGGCTCATTTTCAGTCTCATAAGTTATCTCGATTGATTT
>JAAGZN010000890.1 GCA_024206165.1 Bacteroidota bacterium | reverse complement strand
CCTAATAGGGCTAATTATAGGCTAATGTGGCTTTGCTTTCTGCCCAAAAAACGGTTTCCAGCCAAGATAGTGCCGAGTCGAGTATCCCTTGGCAAAAGTTTATTTATGAGGCTAATAGGAGTAATATAGGGTAATTCGGCTAAGATGGAGACCTATGTCAGATGGCATTGCAGACACACTTTGTATTTTTTTTGCACTTTAAAGTTTGTGTGTCTCAAGGCGCGGCCAGACCCAGGACCAGGGCCAGTAGGGTTTTCCTATGTCAGATGGCATTGCCGACACACTTTGTATTTTTTTTGCACTTTAAAGTTTGTCTCAATGCACGGGCAGACCCAGGGCCAGGGCCAGTAGGGTTTTCCTATGTCAGATGGCATTGCAGACACACCTTTGTATTTTTGTTGCACTTTAAAGTTTGTGTGTCTCAAGGTGCGGCCAAACCCAGGGCCAGGGCCAGTAGTGTTTTCCTATCAGATGGCATTGCCGACACACTTTGTATTTTTGTTGCACTTTAAAGTTTGTGTGTCTCAAGACGTGGCCAGACCCAGGGCCAGGGCCAGTAGGGTTTTCCTATGTCAGATGGCATTGCCGACACACTTTGTATTTTTTTTGCACTTTAAAGTTTGTGTGTCTCAAGGTGCGGCCAGACCCAGGACCAGGGCCAGTAGGGTTTTCCTATGTCAGATGGCATTGCCGACACACTTTGTATTTTTTTTGCACTTTAAAGT
>JAAGZN010000004.1 GCA_024206165.1 Bacteroidota bacterium | reverse complement strand
CAAACGAAATCGTTTTATTCCATGCAAAGAGCCTACTTTATAAGAAATTGAGGTGACCTCTTATTGCGGGGCAAAGTTCTCAATGAGTTTCATGCGGAAATATAAGAAACCCTCGGTGTAATAAGTTTCAGGCTGTTCCCATGGATAGAATTGTTGTAAAACGTATGATTACAACGTTTTAGAGCAAACGGAATCGTTTTATTCCATGCAAAAGGCGTACTTTATAAGCAATTGAGGTGAACTCATATAGCGGAGCAAAGTTTTCACTAAGTTTCATGGAGAATTATAAGAAACCTTCGGTGTAATAAGAACTAGGCTGTTCCCATTGAGAGAGTTGTTGTAATACGTATGTTTACAACGTTTAAGAGCAAACCGAATCATTTTATTCCATGCAAAAAGCATACTTTATAAGAAATTAAGGTGAACTCTTATTATGGGGATAAGTTTTAACTAAGTTTCATTGGCAACTATCAGAAACCCTCGGTGTAATAAGTTCTTGGTTT
>JAAGZN010000889.1 GCA_024206165.1 Bacteroidota bacterium | reverse complement strand
ATTTGTTGCGGAGTTTGTTGACACGCTTGCGTTGGCGAGCGAGGTAAGTGTTGACGAGAAAGATGCCGACTGCGACCGTGGTGAACACGATGCAGGCTTCTACGGCGAGAGCTTGGTGTGACTGGAGTGAGTCGAACATGAGAAAGGGGTTTGTGGGCAGCCCTGTTGTTGAGGACTGCCCGGAGAATTAGGATGGGAACTGCGCGTTGAGCATGACGTCTTGCACGTCGTGGAGTAACTGGTTTGCTTGGCGCAACGAGATACCGATTGCGTGGAGGCGCTGGATGTCCTCGGGGCAGAAGTCGTCTGCAGTTGCTTCCGAGAGGTAGTCTGCTACGGTGTCTGCGATGTCCACGTAGTCTACAGAGCTGAACGAGCTTGCAGACTTGAGTTGCGAAGCCAAGTAGTATGCGACCTGCTGGTTTTGCATGGCAGCGATGTGCTGTGTGATTACGGCGAACTTGCGGAGGAGTGTGCGGAGTGCTTGCATGAGAATCTTGTTTTTATTGCAGTACACGGATAGTGTGCTTAGCTCCCATAGAGAATATAGCCCTACACCCGGAGGTGTAGAGCCATAGCGTTATTTGTTGCGGTTGTAGTGGTTCATGTTGACCGTTACGCGTGCAAAGTTGATGAACTTAGAACGTGCTTCCTTGAAGTCTGAGATGCCACAACGAGCAGATGGTCCGTTGTAGAGTGACTTGAGAGTTGGTGTGGTTGGGGTTGTAGGGAAAGGCATGAGGGAAAGGGTTGTGACCCCACTGCGGATGCAGCAGGGCCGATGAATTAGTCTGTGACGTAGTTGACGTCAGTGATGGTGTTCTGCAGAGAATCAATCTCGTGTACAGAGATGGTCATTTCGGAGAGTTCTTGTCCATACTTACCACAAAGGGTAACGTGGCAAGAAGTACCGTCGAAAGAGTAGTCGAGTACTACATCCTCAATGACTGGGAACTCACCGTTGATGTGTTCGTTGATGATTGTGTTGAAGTCCATGGTGATAAGAATTAATGCAGAATACAGAGAGTGTTAGCAGCTCCCTACGTCCTGCATCACAGCGCTGAGAGCACTGCAATGAGGAACGGGATAGCGCACGTCAGGACGACTGGCCATACTGATGTGTCGTTGTCTTCGTGATACATGATTACTTGGGATTGTAGATGAACACGTCAGACACAGTGTATTCGTCCATTCTGTTGGAACACTGTGATACTGTCTTGAACTCTTCTGTGACGTCGTACTCACCTTCGTTGCCGAAGTATGTTACAGTGATGACACGAGGAGATACTTGTTGTACTTGGAGGATATCGTCTTGCATAGGGGAAAGTGTTGTGGCCCCACACTATTATGTGCAGGGCCTTGATGATTAGAATTGAGCGTAGCCTAACTTAGCCAAGTCTTTGATGATGAGGTACACTGTGGTTTGGTGTGCACCTACGAAGAACTCAGCTGTTGACTTCTTGTCGTCGTTCATGCAGAAGAGCACGTGCTGACCTGCATCCTTGTCGAAGGACACGTTGAACTGAGTAGTGTTTGACGCGTAGTGTACATGTGCGACTACTTTGTTTGCAATAATGCGGGATTCTGAAAGCTTCATTTGTAGGGGTGTTGGGGTGATGTAGTGTGTACTAATGACATAGCACTACAATGAGAGTGATGAGATACAGGGAGAGATAGGGTAGAATACATAGCCACGTGATGTGGTAAGTACTCAGGGATGTTTACACGCCGTGCCTTATAGTAGCGCAACCTGAGCCTACCATATCTCTATGCAGTAAGCTGATAGGGATGTTTGAGCTCCCCTTCAGTAATAAGCACACCCTCATCAGGGCATGCGTTACGTGAGTTCTTGCTACCGTGGCCCATGTCTGGGGGACGGCGAGCCTACATCCCGTAGGATGTTACTCTGCAGTACATGACAAGGGATGTTTTAGCTCCCCTAGAGAATCATGCGGGGGGTATTGGATTGGTTCTTGGGACCGGGGGGTTTTTTATTAGGTGGTACCCACAAACGATTCCCCGGAGTATGGGGGGTTCTTCTCACACACCAGTAAACGGGGGGTATCAATAGGGAGCTGAGTACCCTATGCACTCAATGCCATTGGATAGGAGGAGCCCCGGGGGGTCTCATTGTGTCAGTAAACTAAGGGGGGCCTTTTCTCCAAAGGCATGAGTATGGGCTTATTCAGTGTCAGCCACTCGCAGACTCTTACAGAGTCACTCGTGTTATTGTCTACTTCGTAGTAGTTGTCAGGCTAGCGCCTGTCGCTTGCGAGCTGCTTAGCAGCGTCGCTAACACTTTAGCAAAGCTACACAAATATCTGACATACGCAAGTTTACGCCATGTCAATATCATAGACTGGACACATTGTCAGGTGCTGTCATGTAGACTGACATACTGACAT
>JAAGZN010000888.1 GCA_024206165.1 Bacteroidota bacterium | reverse complement strand
TGCTTCTAGCACAATATTAAATTTGTCTTGAGAGGAGTAATTATTTTTCATTTTTTTAAAAGGACCTCCATTAATTTAAGTGATTTTATTATATTAATATTCTCACTTTTTATAAATTTCTTAATGGGGTACAGTATAATAAGTTTTTAGGTAAATACAAAAAAATTTGGGACCATTTAAAAAGTATTGCGGATATAAAAAGTGATATTTATGAAAAGAAAGTGGTAATAGCTATTCTTATGAAGGATATTACAGAAGCCTTAGGATTAAGTTATGCAGGATTTTATGAGTTAAATAATAAGGGGAATGAGTATATCCTTACAAATACAAATGATAAAAGTTTAGCTATCGATAATTTGATGGCAATACCGGGTAACAGTCAACTTATTGAGACACTTTGCGATCAAGAATCTTATTTATATCTAGAACATTTAAATAAGAAAGCTGGCAATGAAACATTATTAAAAGTTTTTGCTGACTTAAAAATCTCACTTTGTTTTCCTGTTTTTGATCATACAGCAAATACTTTAACAGGTATTCTCGTTTATGGAGGGAAACTTGATAAGGCTTTATTCAGCTTAGAGGATTTACAGATTTTAAATAATATAATAAAAGAAGCAGAAAATAAGTTGAATATCATTGTAAATATATCCTTTCAAATATTAAAGGAGAGTAAAGTTCTAAATGGGATTAGTGATCTTAAGTATTTTAGTATACATGCAACAAAAATAATACAGCATCTTTTAAATGTTAAAGAAACGAATATCTATCTATTTGATGAAGATAAGCACATTTATTTTAACCCTTTAAATAAGGATGCAGAGCCTATTCAGGAAGATAATTATCTTGTAAAATATTTAACGGAAAAGAAAGAAATAATTTTATCTACTACTTTAGAGAAATGGTCAGATGAAGTCCAGCTTAAAGAACTTGTTGAAGTTTCTGAGGCAGCAAAAAAACTTAATGCTTCAATCATTGCACCTCTTTTAGATTTTTCTCAAACTTTAGGGCTTATCACGATAAGTAAAACTTTTGATCGAGAAAAAAAGTATTCGCAATCTAATTATTTATTATTGAGTTTTATCATAGATAAAATTCAGAATACTCTAGCAAATATTTATGCGAATAAAAAAGCAAATATTGATGTTTTAACAGGGTTCCACAACCGTATATTTTTATCTTATCGATTAGAAACGGAGATAAATAGAAGTCTAAAAGAAGAAAAAGCATTATCTTTTTTGCTGATAGATGTTGATGGATTTAAATTTTTTAATGATGCAGGAGGCCATGATGAGGGGGATATTGTTTTAGAACAGGTCTCAAGTGCAATAAGAGACTTGATCCGACCAAGTGATGAATGTTTTCGTTTTGGTGGAGATGAGTTCTCAATCATTATTCCCGATACGGATAATGATAATGCTTATAAGGTGGCGAACCGGTTAATGGAAGGATTTAATAATCATGCGAATAATCAGTATTTGGAAAGTATTTTTGGTTCTAAGGTAACCTTAAGTATTAGTGTTACAACTTATGACCCAAAGAATGGGGGTGATGAATGTACTGTTCTAGAAATATTAGCCATCATCGATATTTTAATAAAAAAAGCGGAGATGGGCTTATCTGATGCAAAAAAGAAAGGAAAAGGCCTTATATCAATAATGCCGTCATTCGGCTCAGTAAAATATGCGATAGATCTTAATAAAGAGCCAAAACCCTTACGAAAGAAGTATCTTCCTCCCATTGATCCATTTGACCTTGAGCGATTTAAAGGGATAGAATATTAATACAACTTTTTTTATTAAGCTATTTTAAAGAAACTTAGTTGCTTCATCGCTAGTTTTTTTTAGTTTTAAGATCTGTGTTGAGTCTGATAAATGGTAAAATATAATTGTTGTCTATTTTTGTAAAGTTTAAAAATTTTGGATGAAGAGATTCTTTAATAGGGCGTATTACAAGGAGGTGTCAATGATTAAAGAAATAGATTCCCATACGGAAATAAAATTATTTTTTGAGCAGTGGAAACTATACCAAAAGATAATTAAACATAATTATATGAAACATAAGGAAATAGCTACTGCATTAGATACTTCTTTATTATCAAGCAAGCATGATGGAATAAAAATTTTGGATGTTGGTTGTGGGGATGCTGAGGTCATCTCTAAAGTCATAAAAGCTAAAGATATTAAGGAATATATGGGGATAGACTTAACAGAACTAGCCTTGCAATATGCTAAAAAAAATATGGAAGATATTGAGTGTGAAAAAAAATTTCTAAGAGATGATTTTTTACAAAAAATGCAACATTTACAACTTGAAAGTAAGAAATTTGATTATATCATAGCTGGATATAGCTTGCATCATTTAACGATAACTCAAAAAGAAAATTTTTTTAGACTAGCAAAAAATTTAGTTGAAGAAGGTGGGCAACTAATAATTTATGATCTAATTTTAAAGAAAAATGAAAAGAAAAAAGCTTATGTAGAAAGATTTTTTGATATTTGTAAAAAAGAGTGGTGTTTGCTAGAAGAAAATGAACTAAAATCTGTTTTTGAGCATGTTTTAAAAAATGATATTTTAGAAACAAAAAAATCGTTAGAAGATATGGGGGAAAAACATGGTTTTTGCAATTTAGAAGTTAAGTTCAATGATTATAATAAATTTTATGGCTTTTTATCCTTTCGAAAATTAGTTTTTTAAAATTAAAAATTTTAGTTAAAATGCTTGGTTGATTTTAAAGAAGTAGTTGTGTTTACTTTTTATGATATTCAATGATGAGATAAAAAAAGCGAATCCAAAAGGATTCGTTCTTAAAAAATTCGCGGATGGAATCCCTATTGCAAACTTTTCAATATTTTCCGCAAATATGTTATAAAATTCGGTACAAATAAGGTACGCCGCAAGGGATTTTTTAATTTTTATTGATATATTTTCAAAACACATACAGCTAATCAAAATTCAAACATTTCAGGCGGCAATTGCACATCTCAGCAAGCTCATGTCAGATTTACCACTTAGTATCTTTAAAACATCAACTAAACACCACAAACAATTTCAACATCCTCAAACATCTCTAATTGGTAGTTTTCCATATTTCGGCAAATGCGAACACAAAACATAAAAGGTAACATTTAACTTTCTACGTCATATCTCACGTCAAATGGTGTGGCGAAGTGCTCATGCTCGTTCGGTAAATCATACTCTCGATGGTGTTTTTACGATTCATGCGAATCAAGACCTGCCACCAACATTTCGTGTCAAACTTAACCGTAGGAGTCACGACTCAACATGTCCGGCAAGCAACCGTAAATTCAGGACTCCAACATGAGTGCTCAATCGATATGAGTGGAGAAACTTTGGCGTTTCCGCCAGAAGAAAAGACTCACCATGAGATGTGCATTCAGGCGTTCTCGGCAAAGAAACTGTCACAAAATTTTTTAAAATTTTTAAATAAATTTCAAAATAAATCAAAACAAGTTATGGATGGAAGATTAATTTTTCTTTTCCGCCCCTTGATTCGGAATCCCTTAATGGGTGACGAATTAAGCGATTGGTTGGTTATGAAAACTAAATTTAGTATGAGATGAAAATATTCAATCTACTTAAAAAGGAACTAATATGCCGATCTTAAAATATTTAGAAATTGTTAATAATCGTTATAAAAATGGAATATCAAAAGAACACTCTTATCGCGGAGATTTAGAAAGTCTTATTCGTGAAATTGTTAAAGATGTTGAAATAACAAATGAACCGTCTAAAGTAACAAATTGTGGAAATCCTGATTATGTGATTACAAAAGGAAAAATTCCAATCGGTTATATTGAAGCAAAAGATATTGGCAAAGATTTAAATAGCAAACAATATAAAGAACAATTTACTCGTTATAAAAAAGCTTTGGATAATTTAATTATTACTGATTATTTATGGTTTCAGTTTTTTCAACATGGAGAGCTAGCCCATGAGATTCAAATTGCAGAAATTATTGATAATAAGATAAAGTTTAAAATAGAAAATTTTGAGAAATTTATAAATTTAATCCAAGATTTTTGTAGCTTTCAAGGGTAAACTATAAAGTCCTCCAAAAAGCTTGCAGAAATGATGGCAGCTAAAGCAAAACTTTTGCAAAATATTTTAGAAAATGCGATTACTTCTGATGAAAAAACTAAAGAAAATACATCTTTAAAAGATCAATACGAATCTTTTAAAAATATTTTGATACATGATTTAAACCCAGCAGGCTTTGCAGATTTGTATTAGCAAACTTTGGCTTACGGAATGTTTGCAGCGAGACTTAATGATCCAACTTTGGATGATTTCTCACGTCAAAAAGCAGCGGAACTTATTCCTAAAACAAATCCATTCCTGAGAAAACTTTTTCAATATGTCGCTGGTTACGATATTGATGAACGAATAAAAACAACTGTTAATAACCTTTCAGATGTTTTTAGAGCGACGAATGTTGAGGCTTTGCTTAAAAACTTTGGAAGAAGCACAAAAACAACTGATCCAATTATTCATTTTTATGAAACATTCCTTGCTGAATATGATCCAAAATTGAGAAAGGCGAAAGGTGTTTGGTATACGCCTGAGCCTGTTGTGAATTTTATCGTGCGTGCTGTTGATGATGTTTTAAAAGATGAATTTAATTTATCAGAAGGGTTAGCGGATACTTCTAAAATAAAAATTAAAGTTGATAGTCAAGTTTATGATAAACGTAAAAAAGAAGGACAATATAAACAAATAGAAAAAGAAGTACATAAGGTGCAAATTTTAGATCCGGCAACAGGAACAGGTACATTTTTGGCAGAGGTTATCAAATTTATATACGACAAAAAATTTAAGGCTATGCAAGGAGCATGGAGTGGTTATGTAGAAGAACATCTTATTCCTCGTCTTAATGGATTTGAGCTTTTGATGGCATCATATTCTATGGCACATTTAAAACTTGAAATGCTTTTAAAGGAAACAGGTTATCAAGCAAAAAAAGAGCAGCGCTTTAATGTTTATTTAACGAATTCGTTAGAGGAACATCATCCTGACACAGGCGATTTGCTCCTTTCACAATGGTTAAGTGCTGAGGCGAATGAGGCGAATCATATTAAAAGAGATACGCCTGTTATGTGTGTGTTGGGGAATCCTCTGTATAGTGTGAGTAGTTCTAATAAGTCAGAATGGATACAAAAATTAATAAAAGATTATAAAAAGGACTTGAATGAAAGAAAAATTAACCTTGATGATGATTATATTAAGTTTATCCGTTATGGACAGCACTTTATTAACAAAAACGGAGAAGGCATTTTAGCTTATATTTCTAATAATAGTTTTATTGATGGAATTACACATAGGCAAATGCGTAAAAATTTATTAGAAAGTTTTGATAAGATTTATATTTTAGATTTACACGGAAACAATCGAAAAAAAGAGATTTGTCCTGATGGATCAAAGGATGAAAATGTGTTTGATATTATGTAAGGGGTTTCGATTAATATTTTTGTAAAAAATGGGAAGAAAAAAAAGGACGAATTAGTATACTGTACCCCATTAAGAAATTTATAAAAAGTGAGAATATTAATATAATAAAATCACTTAAATTAATGGAGGTCCTTTTAAAAAATGAAAAATAATTACTCCTCTCAAGACAAATTTAATATTGTGCTAGAAGCACTTA
>JAAGZN010000887.1 GCA_024206165.1 Bacteroidota bacterium | reverse complement strand
TAAGTGCTTCTAGCACAATATTAAATTTGTCTTGAGAGGAGTAATTATTTTTCATTTTTTAAAAGGACCTCCATTAATTTAAGTGATTTTATTATATTAATATTCTCACTTTTTATAAATTTCTTAATGGGGTACAGTATATCTTAACTTAATAGAAGAAAAGCCTTCCTGATGGACTCTTGATAGGTGTAGAGGGAAATACGGGCTGGTTGTCTACGAACCGTTTTGATTTCATCCCTAGAGGAACCCTGAAAAATAAAATTATGGATAGAATGTTACAGGAAGGGATTATTACTGGTTGGGAGAAATATGCAGATACTAACCAAGAAGTTTTACTCTATGGAGTAGAAGATCAAACGCTTTATCAAGATAATTTTAAGCAACTTTATCATAATATTTCTTATTATGATTTTATTATGGATCTTGCAAAGAATGTGAAGAAAATTCTTAAAGTTGGAACAGAAGCTTTGTATTCTGATACTTTAATCTATTTAGAAAAAAAGCGTTCTTTATATGAGTCAGGTGATTTAAGTTTTGAAAAATGGGTTAGGCTTTTATTGAATGAAAAAAATAAAATAGAGCTTAACTTTAATACTCCAAACCTTGATTTAATCGAAGAAATGAGGAATATTAAGCAGGGGATTGATTGAGTTAGTTTATTTAGAAGTTCAGGATTTTGTTAAAAGTTTATTGTCATACCTGCAGAAAGCTGAAAAGAAGCATTTAGTCAGATTAAAAGAAAAAAGCTTAATAGAGTATTACCGCTATCTTGGAAAATTGCTAAGAGACAAAAATATCAGGCTACCTAGAGGTTATTCTTCCTTTTCTAAATATTTAAAATTATTGGAAGTTGAAGCAAAAGTTAATTTTTTTATGTTAAATGAAGAAAGTAGTGAGTTATATTATGAGCTTAAAAAGCAATATTCTTTTGGAGTGAGTAAAGATCTTAGCTATTGGGAAAGATATTTAGACTTAATGATGCGTTATGCTAGAAACGAAACAACAGAAAGAGAAAGTCTTCTCTGGGAAGAACAAAAGCCTAAATTTTATCAGGAGCTAATAAAGTTGAGTTTGAAGCTTAGTATAGAGGATTATTTAACTCCGATTGAAAAAACTTTATCTGAAGTAATAAATGGTATGCAGAAATTTTATGCTTTTGTTAATCAACGAAATATGGTGATGGTTAATAATTTACTAAAGGGTATAAAGGAGAAAAGCTTCTATACTGTCCCCCATTAAGAAATTTATAAAAAGTGAGAATATTAATATAATAAAATCACTTAAATTAATGGAGGTCCTTTTAAAAAAATGAAAAATAATTACTCCTCTCAAGACAAATTTAATATTGTGCTAGAAGCACT
>JAAGZN010000886.1 GCA_024206165.1 Bacteroidota bacterium | reverse complement strand
TAGTATTAAAGGGAATTCATGCATGTGCAAATAAAGGAGCGTTAAAATTATCATTTGGAGTAGTAGGAAATAAGAATATTAAAAAATTATTTTCTAAATTAGATAAGAAATTTGGTGGAAAGTCTTCTGGAGGTAATAGGAGTAAGACAGTGAAAGTGCCTAAAGTAAAGCTCAATTTAAATAAATCTGAATCTTTTAAAGGAGCTTGCCCTAAACAAATTAAAGAATATTTAAAAAAACAGGGATGGAGAATTGAAGAAAATGTAAAAAAAGGCAAGCCTGGTTTTAGAGCTTATAACCCAAAAAATGATTTAGATGTTATTAAAGTTATTGAAGTAGATAAATCTAAACTTAAGCCAGGCACGAATATTCTTAAAGTCAAGCAAGGTACATATTTGAAGAGGGGGCACGAGGGTTGGGATCGAGTACCTTTAAAAGATAATCCAAATTTAAATTAAAATGTATTCCGATTTTCAACTTTATATTTTAGAAGATATAGAAGAAACTGGAGATTATAATTTTATTCTTTCTATTCCCAATTATTTAAAGTTTACAAAAAATAAACATATTAATTTTAATGGGGGAATAGGGAAACACACAGAAAATTACAATATTTCAGATAATGATTTTTGCAAATTAAGAAATCAAATCACACAAATATTTAAAGATTTTAATTTAGGTTTATATAGATATATACCAGGGATTGAATCAGAAAAATGGAAAGACAGTTATGACTTGCTTTCGGCATCAGAAACGGAAAAATTTTTATCAGAAAAAGAGAATTGGATATATCCTTTCAATGATTCCGATAAACCTGCATTTTTTATATCAGAAAAAGAAGGAAGCAACAAGATTGAAGAGTATTTCAACAAAGAAAATGAAACAAACTCATAAACGAAGAAGAGTTTGAATTAGAGTAAATTGATTTTAGAAGCCTTCAAGAAATAATCTATTATAGTAAGTAAGCATTCCTTTTCTTTCCCAGGCAAATTAACAATATCATGTAATCTTTTTAACATCTTTTTGTCTTTGAATAGATTTTCTTGTTCATTTTCACTTAATAAATACGCCCGCTATCAGTAGTCTTCAGACTGCTGATCAAATATTAAAATATTTGAAAAGATATTTAATCCTGTTATAAGTTTACAAAATCATTTGTTCCAAATTAAGGATTCAACAAACAGAAAAAACATTAATAAACGTCAATTCAAGCTTAGAACCCCAATTTCCATAGCAACAGGGTATCAAAGGAGTTCATCAGTCACTTCATTCGCTAAACGCTTCATTACGTTCCTTCTTCACGCTCATTCCCTTTTTTCCCTTTAAAACCAAAGAAGGCCTTGCTCCGCAAAAATAATAAAAAAGGGAAAAAACCATTCGCCGATTTTGTGCTCACCCGCGATCGCATCCTCAAATTTTTATAAGCCTGCGCTTAAAAAAATTAACGGAAAAAACGCTTGTTTTACAAGCTATCATTTTTCCTGGGTCTGCTCAATTCGCTTGCGGCTCGCTTTAGCTCCCGCTTTTAATAATTTTTAAAGGAGCGGGAAAG
>JAAGZN010000885.1 GCA_024206165.1 Bacteroidota bacterium | reverse complement strand
GGAGATAGTTGTCCCTGTAAATTTTATTCAAAGAGAGGCTTATAGAAATAAAGTTTTTAATGTGCTCAAGACATATTTACTTATCTTTTATTATTTGTGTTGATATTTTGGTGCCATGGAGCATAGTTATTACTTTTGCCTTAATAGGACTGAATTTTTTGAAGGACACCATTACTTTAATCATTTTTCTTTGTTAAGCTGATGCAAAGACATTTGATTTCTTTTCCAACATCAGATCCTCGGTAGTATAGTGGTGAGTATCCCCGCCTGTCACGCGGGAGACAGGGGTTCAATTCCTTGCCGGGGAGGCTGTTTTGGAGATAGTCCTCCCTGTAACCTTTTTTTCGAAGAGAGCCTTATACGAATAAAGTTTTTCATGTGCTCATGACATATTTACTTATCTTTCGTTAGTTATGTTGATATTTGGGTTCCATGGATCAATGTTATCACTTTTGCCTTAACAGGACTGGATTTTTTGAAGGACACCTTTACTGCAATCATTTTTCTTTGTAAAGCTGATGCAAAGACTTTTGATTTCTGTTCCAACATCAGATCCTCGG
>JAAGZN010000884.1 GCA_024206165.1 Bacteroidota bacterium | reverse complement strand
ATAGAAAAAAAGATATAACAGATCTGAAGGCAGCAATATTAAAATATCATCCTTTAAATGAGGTATAAAAAGAAAATATAAGATTTATTTTTTCAATTGAATAAAATAATTAATTTAGGAATCAAAAGGTGCAATATAAAGCACAAAAGATCTTTGAAAAAACGGAATAGAGAGATGCCTCGGGTGCGGACGAGAAACAAAAAGTAGATGGTTATGAAGAATCCAGAAATTTTATATTAGAAAAGTTAAAATCATCAGATCCAAAACATTTAGATGCAATAGATATAAATACATGGGCTTATGTTGATGGAAGTTTAGGAGACGAATATTATTTTTATAAAGGCATGGTGAATAATCTTATAATAGCACCATGTAAATTGGGAGTATCAGCGGTAAAATTATTTGTAAAATGCGGATCAACAGTAATAAAGGGACTTGATTATGTAATGAAGAATCCTAAAGCAACTGTTAAGGAAGTCAATGAATTTTTGAAAAGCTCAAAAGAGATAGTTCAAGCTTTAGGAGGAGCAGATACT
>JAAGZN010000883.1 GCA_024206165.1 Bacteroidota bacterium | reverse complement strand
TGTGCGCCGGGCACGGCACTGTACACTGTGCACGGCACAGTACCATAGATGCTGAGTAGCTCTGTGCAGGTGTTCGGGGGAAGGCCCGTTCGCCGGTCCACAGCCCTGCATTCGATGTTGAGGTATGTCCGAGACAATACCTGGGCTCCGTGCAGGAGCCTGTCAGATACGTTGATTGCAAGACCCGACCTAGATTAACCTGGCCTAGGTCGGCCTCAGACCGCCTGACCTAGATTAGCTTCAACAGCTTATTGATCAAGGCTAACAGGGCGGGGCAATGGGGGGCGAGTATGATGGCATCGTCAGTGGGCCACTGACTTTTCTCCCCCAGATTTCGTCCAGGCGACGGTGCTTTACTTCAATGGAAGAGGCTTCACTGGATGAAACTAGCTGAAATTCTATTGTGCTCAACCCTAATTGAAATTGAATTATAATTGAAATTGAAACTAAAATTGATGCTTAATTGACATTGAAATTAAATTTTAATTGAAACTGAAATTGAAATTGTTGACAATGTTGACATTGGCATTGTTGACATTGTTGACATTGTTGAGTCAATGTTGACATTGACATTATTGACATTGACATTGTTGACATTGTTGACATTG
>JAAGZN010000882.1 GCA_024206165.1 Bacteroidota bacterium | reverse complement strand
TTTTTGTAATAATCTATCCATCGAAAGCTCAGTTGCTAGAGAAGAGGACTGTAAGTCAACATTGAGGAAACGGATATCTATAGGTTGCTGGTTCGAAACTGGCTCGATGGAATTATTTTATATTTGATAGAATTAGAAACTTTACAAATTCAAAGAGCCAATTTTTGTAATAATCAACCCATCAATAGCTCAGTTGATAGAGCGGAGAACTTTGGGTCAACATTGAGGAAACGGATATCCTTATGTCGCTGGTTTGAATCCGACCCTATGGAATTAAATTAGATCTGACAGAATAAGAAACAACATAAATGTAAAGAGCAGATTTTGGCAATAATCAACCCATCAATAGCTCAGTTGGTAGAGCGGAGGATTGTAGGTCAACATTGCAGAAACAGAAATTCTTAGGTCGCTCGTTAAAATCCAGCTCCATAGAATTATTTTAGTCCTGAAAGAATTGGAAACTATATAAATATAAAGAGCAAATTTTTGTAATAATCAACCCATCGATAGCTCAGTTGGTAGAGCGGAGGACTGTAGGTCAACATTGAGGAAACGGATATCCTTAGGTCGCTAGTTTGAATCCGGCTCTATGGAATTATTTTAGACCTGATAGAATTAGAAACTATATAAATTAAAAGAGCAGATTTTTGT
>JAAGZN010000881.1 GCA_024206165.1 Bacteroidota bacterium | reverse complement strand
ATTGACCGAATGAAAAATAATAATTGACCGAATGAAAAATAAATCATATATAATAGTTGATATTGTATTAATTAGTCTTTAATTAGTATTCAATTATCGTTAGGAACAGAGTGTATTGATTGATTAGTCAGTAGAAATCATAATAAAAACAGTCCTAATGAATCTATTATTCAGTAATTAATAAAACACTCATAATAGGATGAATATTGACTAAACCAATAATTTAAGCTTTAGCTATATCTAGATCGATCTCAAATTAAAATAAATTATTCATTATTCAGTATTATTGATTACACGATCGATTTTAAGGGAATAAATAAGGATAGATAATAAATAAATATATAATCGATACAGACAGATAGAATTGTGACGTCACAAAATTAAAGGTATATAGAAGTAATTAATCCTATAAAGACTGAATAATAAAAGCATTAATTATATAATAAACATGAAAATTTAAAATAATCGTACTATCAATTAATTATCTATCAATTTAGGCTAAAGATCGATTATTGATGAGTAAATAGATAGATATGGATCGATATTAAGATTAGTAGTTATTGATTAGTTAGTCCTTAAAATAGTAACATAGAATTGAATTATTCGTATCGACAGGCTAAAAAATCCATTTAAAATAATAATCAATAATAAGGCCTTAAATAGAGATCGATATTCAGTAGTTATTAAGTAAAAATCATCAAATAAATAGCGATCGATTAGTCAGTATTTAGTGGATTTTTATATAAACAGACTAATGAATAAATAGTACCTTATTTTTGGTATTAATCACGAAATTATTGAATTAATCTGAATATCGATAGCACATGAATAATTAAAATATGGAATACAGATAATTGATAAGAAAACAGTCGATCTTGAGAAATTCATCTTATTATTGGCTAACTAATTATATATTTAAGAGAATACTT
>JAAGZN010000880.1 GCA_024206165.1 Bacteroidota bacterium | reverse complement strand
TGTCCCTTCCTGCTACAGCAGGATATGAGTAAGTCAGTGCGCCAAAGGCTGAGCCAAGGGCTAAGGGAATGTCCCGACACTGAACTTACGAATGAGCGCAGCCCATAGTAGGACTGACTAACTCCGTCGATGACGGTTGAAAAGAAACGTGCGAATTAACCACGAACATGAGCCATTTAAGGGGAATGACTGAACCTCAATTAGCAAAAAGGGAACTAAGCTCCCTACAGGGCACCACGCATCCCGGTTAGGGGACACGTGGCACTTGTAGGTTAGAAGTTGGCCCAATAGCTGTCGCTGTTGTCTTTCTTGGTCATAGAATCAAACGTGACCGCGAGGTTAAGCTTGGTATCTTTGTCCTTGGCCATGAAGCGCATGTTGCCATTGTCAAGAGTCAGCGGCTCCTGCTCAAGAAGGTTCTTGATGGTGTCGTTGATGTTCTTGAGAGCGATGTCAACAAGACGGAACTGTTCTGCACTTTCGCCGAAGGCGTTGCTGGTTCCGGCGATGACTGCGCCTGCAGAGACGTAGAACTGTTCGTTCTTAGCGGACTTGGTAACACTGTAAATGTTGGTGATGGTAGCTGGAGTTGCCATGATATAAAGTATTGAGTTTGAGAAAAATATGTGTAATTAGCAAAAAGGGTAGTGAGCTCCCCAAAAGCCTGCAAAGACACCCGATGAAGGATGCCTATGCAAGGTGATATGGTGGAGAGCGGAGCGAACCGCACGGTGTTAGTCGGTGACAGTTGCAGGTACGAACGTGCCTACTGCGGTGACATCGACGCCGAAAACGTCGCAGTGCATCATGTAGGTGTCGCCTGCGATGTGTTCGAAGCGAGTGACATAGCCGGTCTCGTTGTCAACTGTGACGAAGTCACCGTCACCTGTGTAACTGAGAATAGCAGTGCCAACAGACTCGAAGTTGTAGTCATAGCATGCTGCAAGCTGTTCGGCTGGCGCGATGACAACATTGCAGTGGTAGACGCTGGACTGGAAGTCAGCTTGGTACATGGGAGTTTGTGCCTTGACACAAGAGAGGAGTGCAGCCCAAAAAGCCGCGAAAAGAACTAAATGTTTCATGATATTGTTGTTGAAGTACGGACTTGTCCGAAAAGAAAAATGAGATGAGAGAATATAGCCTCCACACTTATGTGCAGAGGCCATGGTTTACTTGGAGATGAGTTGTTTGATGCCTTCGTACACCATGCCAACAGCAGTGGCTACGATGAAGCAACAGGCGACGACGGCTAACACACCGAGTGCATTGCCGACGTCTAACAGGAGAGATTCGTGTTCAGTCATGTGATTA
>JAAGZN010000879.1 GCA_024206165.1 Bacteroidota bacterium | reverse complement strand
TCCCTGTCTTCTATAGTATGTGGGAATAATTTCATCAATACCAATTGAATTAGAAGAAATTAAAACAAAAAAGCCTTTATTTTGAATGGAAGTGTTATCAAAGATTGTTTTATCTTTCGAGCATTTTAATGCATAATTTTTGGCATTGTTAATTTAAAATAGGTCTTAAGGTTTTTCGCAAAATAATTCTTCATTTTAAAAATTATTTTGAAGTTTTAAAATACAGAATTTATAAATAACTATACTAAGTTAACAATGCCTTTTTATTTAATCCTACTCCCATTTCTCTAATTTTTTTTTCAAAAAATTAATAACACTTTCAAAACTATTTTACATAAATATCCATTTCATATAAATTTATAAAATATTTAAGAATAAAATACCAAAACCTGAATACAAAAAGATCTGTCACAAGCTTCGGATATTTCTAATATTTTATGTAAATTGACTCAATTATTATCATTATTTTCTAATATCTTCGATTAAGATTTGTATATTCATTGGTTGTTTAGAAACTATTTCGATAACTTTGGTATTACATAATTATTTAGAGTAAATAAAGACTTTAAAAAATGAGCTTATAGCCCAAGACTTGATGCTCATATTATTTTGTTTTGATGTTTTCAAACAACCCTTAATAAGATATTAAAATTAGTCAATATAGCTTTATTTGTTAAATATCTTACTAAAGTAAATAGAATAAAGATTAATTAGTAAAATTTAAAAGATTTACAAATAGACGATGTATGTCAAATTACGGAAGCAGATCATTAAAAAATTGTAAATTAAGATTCATTTTTCCAGCATCTTGTATATTAAGATGTTTAATGTTTATTAGCCTATGCATGCTGTTTTTAGTTTCATGTCGTGCTTCTAAAATTGCTTCTAAAACAAATACACAAAATAATTCAAATTCTAATCAGCAAAATAATAAGAAATCAACAACACAAGATGATCAAAAACAATCTGAAGAAGCTTCTGATGAAAATATTTATGATTTTGATTATAGCTTTCTAAATGATGGAGATATAGAAATTGACGAAGCTTTAAAAGAAAAATATACTTCCAAAAAATCCATAAATAAATATCAAAGCCAAACAGAAGATTCCAAAATAGAAAAACCAATTGAATCAAAAAGATCCATAAAAAAAGATATTTTATATAATACCAAAAAAGGTATAAAGATGGATTTAGATAAAAATGAAGCAATGTTTTTAGGAGAAGGTAATGTTGTTCAAGGAGAAACAATCTTTAAGGCCGGCGAAATTAAGTTTAATTGGGATAAGAAATTTTTAAGAGGTAGAGGTAGAAAGATAAACAAAACTTTATATTCCCCTCCAGTAATTCAACAAAATAAAGATTATTACTTAGCTAAATTAGCGCTCTATAATACAGACACTGAAAAAGCTTATGCGCGAAATATAATAAGTCCTCAAAAAGAAGGAATATTAAGAGCAAAGAAATTAAAAAAAGTAACAGAAAAACATTTTTATGCCGAAGATGCTCAATTTACAACTTGTAGATTAGAGCATCCCCATTTTAGTATCAATACCAATAAAGCAAAAATAATAAGAGATGATAGAGTAATATCAGGACCTTTTTATATGAAGCTTGGAGGAATATCAACACCATTAGGATTCTTTTATAGTGTTTTTAGAATAAATGAAAAAAGAGAATCAGGATTTTTATTCCCAGATGTAGGCCTTAACTCTGTAAAAGGTTTTTATATCAATGATTATGGTTATTATTTTGCTATTAATGATTACTTAGGACTCGCAATAAAGTCAGGATATGATTCTCAAAATGGAGATATCTATTTTAAAATTCCTTTTCAATATTGTAAAAGATATTGTTATAAAGGTAATATTGACTATGAATGGAAGTTAGAAAAATTTAGAGATATCCATATTATTAATTGGAATCACTCTACTGAACCAAGACCGTGGGGTTCTATTAATGCTAATGTGAATGCTAAGTTTGAAATACAAGAAGAAAGATATAAAGCTAAATATAAAGAAAGAGATGAAGATAATCGTACTAGTGCAGATGTAAACTATAATTGTCCTAATTTTTTATGGAGTCCTTATAACTTAAATTTAAATTTACATCATGATAAGAAATTTGGTAGGACTATAGATGAGAAAGATAGAATTAAATTGACGATTGAAGAAAAAGAATCTGAAAAAGATAGTACTAGAATCGTAATGCCAAAAGTATCTTTGAAAAGTAGAGATTTTTATATTTTTTCTTTTTTAAATAAGTATTCTTTTCCTGATGTAGTTACTAATATCAATTTTAATCATTCTATAGATTTGAAATATGAAAGATCAAGAATAAGAGATTTTGGTAAATTCTTAAAAAAACTTTTTGAAGATCCAACAAAGACTTTAAAAGAAGGAAGATCAGATAAAGAAATATTAGATCCTAAAGAAGAAGATCCCCCAATTACTCATTATGGTATGATGCATACTATTCCTTTAAAAACTAACTTTACAGTTTTTAAACATTTTATGGTAACTCCAAATTTTACTTGGAAAGACAGATGGTATCTAGACAAATTTGAATATACGTATAGCAGTAAATACAAAAAAGTTATAAAAAAAGACAAGGTAATTGATGGCTTTCATAGAGTTGGCGAATATAGTCTTGGTGGTAATATTCAAACAAATTTGGAATGGATACATTATTTTGCAAAGGAAAATTTAATCCGAGCTTTCAGACATAAAATAACTCCAATATTAGGATTTAATTATTCTCCAGGATTTGGTAGAGATGATAGCGAGTGTTTTCAAAGAGTTTTTAATCATTATACTAACAAGCTTGAAAAGAAATATCTATTTGACGATTTATATGGTCATCCAACTATAGATGCTCAAGCTTTGATGACTATTCAAATAAAAAATGTTTTAGAATTAAAAATTAGAGATTCAGAAAATTCAGAAAAATCTAAAACTTTAAAATTATTAAAATCATTAGATTTTAGCACAGGATATGACTTTTTAGCAGAGAAATATAAATTACAAAATTTAAAACTAAGTGCTTCAACAAGCTTTTGGGATGATCATGTAAATATTAAAACAGATTTTGAAATAGATCCTTATGTATATGGTCTAGTAAATGGAGAAATGGAAAAGATAGATGATTTTGCTTGGAATCATGGTAAGTTTTTGGGAGAATTAAGAAAAGCACGATTAAATGCAGAAATAAATTTAAATCCTAAAAAAGATGAAAAAGAAGAAAATAAAAAACCAAAAAGATTAAGTGCACAAAAATATACAGATTTTGATATTCCATGGAATTTAAGAATTTCTTATAATATTGAATATCATAAACTTTCACCTGTTGAGAAAATTGAAAGAGAATTAGAAGACAATAGAATAAAAGGATTAGACCCTAATAAAGTCATGAAACCACATAGTAATATCACTACTCATAATATACATTTTGATGGCGATATTAACTTGACTAAAAAATGGAAATTATTACTATCAGTGCTTTATAATATCAAACAAAATAAATTTGAACAACCCAAAATAGGAATTTCTAGAGATTTGCATTGTTGGGAACTAAGAATAGATTGGACGCCTTTACATTATAGACAATCTTTAGATTTTGTTTTAAAAGTTAAAGCTAATATATTGAGCAGCATTAAGTATCGTTCTAGAGGTAAATTATAATTCTTATTTAAATTTTTTTAAATGA
The DNA here is from genome assembly GCA_024206165.1 of Bacteroidota bacterium. Lineage (GTDB taxonomy): Bacteria > Bacteroidota > Bacteroidia > Cytophagales > Amoebophilaceae > JAAGZN01. The sequence goes on along the minus strand of JAAGZN010000879.1, from coordinate 315 downwards.
TTATATCTTTCTTATGTTTCATGTTTCTTTTCATTAATTGTAATGATCAAAAGTCTTGTTTTATGAATAGTAAAAATGATATTAAATCTCTAAGCAAAAAAATGTTTAAACAAACATTATTTAAAGAACCATCACAAGAAGATATTGATAATCTATTTAAAAATGGAAAAGAAACATTGGAGGCGCTGCAAAAGTCTGGCCTACCTATAAAAAGTTATAAAAAAGGTTTCCTCTCATGAAGTATCTTTTTTAAAATCCATTTTTTAAATTAACGATTCCTGTTATTATTGCCATTTTTATTGCATAGCTCGGTTT
>JAAGZN010000878.1 GCA_024206165.1 Bacteroidota bacterium | reverse complement strand
TGTTTTTTTCTCACACCCCCGTCTCTGCTCTTTTTTTCTCACTCCGGGGTCAATGCTGATTTTTCGTCACACCCTGGTCAGTGCTCTATTGTCCTCACACCCAGGTCAGTGCTCAATTTTCGTCACACCCAGATCAGTGCTCAATTTTCGTCACACCCAGGTCATTGCTCAATTTTCGTCACACCCAGGTCAGTGCTCAATTTGCATCACACCCAGGTCATTGCTCAATTTTCATCACGCCCAGGTCAGTGCTCAATTTTCGTCACGCCCAGGTCAGTGCTCAATTTTCACCCAGGTCAGTGCTCAATTTTCGTCACACCCAGGTCAGTGCTCAATTTTCGTCACACCCAAGTCAGTGCTCAATTTTCGTCACACCCAGGCCAGTGCTCAATTTTCGTCACACCCAGGTCAGTGCTCAATTTTCGTCACACCCAGGTCAGTAAGGTGGATTCCAAAAAAGTCCAAAAATCCAAATGTGTGACGGGACACACATACATACAGACAATGCGACATACTGACTCGGACCAGCCGAAGGCTGGGCCGAGTAAAAATAAAAAGAAAGAAAATGTCCCATGGTAACCTGGTAACTCTGGTAACTTGGTAACTTGAGGATTTTACCCAAACAAATGTCCCATGGTAACCTGGTAACTCTGGTAACATGGTAAG
>JAAGZN010000877.1 GCA_024206165.1 Bacteroidota bacterium | reverse complement strand
TAAAACAGCAAAAGAATTTCGGTCGGCAATAGACAATTTCTTTTCTAGTACTATACCAATAATAACTGAAAAATTATATAGCAGAATAAATAGTAATTTTCAAATAATTACTAATCATCTTGATATGGAATGAGTATATGTATCAACCAATAATACCAATGGGGACAATATTTACTCCTTTAGAAATTACCAAAAATAATTATTTTAAAAAATATGATACTCTAGAAGCAGGTATTGATCCTATATTATTAAAAAAACCATCTTTATATGAAAGGTATTTTAATAGCAGATTAGCTTTGTCTAATAATCATAGAGCTATGTCTCAAGCAAGATTAAATAGAAAGTATGCAAGCAAAGAAACTTGGTATGAGTTTTTTAGAAAAATAACAACTAATACAGCATATTTTTCTAAAGTTGGTGCTCAATATCTTACAAAAACTGTTAAATTTTCAGACTATTCTGAAGAGTGTCTGAAATTTTCAATAAATAATATAGTTAGTGTTTGTAAGCAAACAAAACTATAGTTAAAAGTTACAATTTAAATTCATGTATATATCACAAAAGAAGTAGTCAGCTTATAAAAACACAAAATATACCAAAAACATACCTATCGAATAATAAGTCAATTCCTTATCC
>JAAGZN010000876.1 GCA_024206165.1 Bacteroidota bacterium | reverse complement strand
TTCCGATTGTCGTCATACTTGCCGATGCACTTCTGGGAAAGGAGTGACTTGAACTTCCTTTTGGCGAACACTACAGCACCCGCAGCTCTCTGAGCACACTTCAATGGACGGAATCTTCCTCTAAACTTCAGGAACTGGACTGACATGTCATTGTCCCTGAGCACTCGCGGGTAGGTAGGTTTGGTCAGGTTGTAGGAGTGAAAACCCTTGAAGCGATGGACTCTGCTGTTCGGTCCGCTGATGTCGTCCGGAACCACCACCACAGGAAGATCTTGCGGATCCTCGGTTGTGGATTCCAATGTAGTCTGGAAGGACTCCAGAGAGTTGTCGGGAGCTTTCTTACTTCTGAATTGGGGTAGAGTTGCCGTTTGACCCACATCCTCAGGTTTCTTGCGAATGAGTCGTTTGGCTGTGTTGGAGATATGGGTCCAGAGAGCCATCTTTGAGCATATCCACTCAGCTTGGTGGATTCTGTGCCATTTCTCCATCATTGTTTCAGCTGTCTCGTTCTCATGGATTTTTGAGCATAGGTCCGCATAGTTTATGGTCTCAACCATCTTGTTGTCCACCTGGATCCTCATTTTCTGGTCGATGTAGTAGAGGGAGGAGAATAGGGACGGAGTCTTGACAATCCCATCCATCTTACTAAGTTCGGCCATGGCCAGTTGAAGGCGGCCGATGAACCCACTAAAGGGCGGCTTGAGCCGACCCGCGTAACTTCGGGCCATGTCCAGGACGTAATTTGCGTCCACGACGCGTGCCACCTCTTCAATCTCGAATCCCGCGGTGAGTAAATGATGCGTCACATCCAGTACCCTTGTGTCTTCCATTTCCGCTGCCTTACAATCATTTTCTAGCGTGGTTCTGCCTCTCAGGGTACTCGTTGAAAATGCACAACGGAGAAGACTTACATGATTTGCTTGGCCTTCTGGGGTCGTGGAGTCTTCTTGCTTGGGAACAGAGACGACGTAC
>JAAGZN010000875.1 GCA_024206165.1 Bacteroidota bacterium | reverse complement strand
TAGTATTGTTTCCTTAATTTTTGAACACCTGCACATGGCATGTTCTACCTTCATTCATGGTATTGACCATAAAATATATAGGCAGGATTACTGAGTGGTCTAAGGCGCTGGTTGAAGGCACCAGTCACTTCAGTGGCGTGGGTTCGAGTCCCATTCCCCTCATTTTATTGACATTTCTACACACAGTATTGTTTCCTTTATTTTGAACACCTGAACATGGTATCTTCTACCATCATCAATGCTATTGAACACACAACATACAGGCAGGAAGGTCGAGTGGTTTTAGGCGCTGGTTTAAGGCGCCGGTCACTTTATTGGCGTGGGTTCGAGTCCTAGTCCCGTCATTTTGTTGACATAACCATACAAAGTATTGTTTCCTTTATTTTGAACACATGCACATGATATCTTTAACCATCATCCATGCTATTAATCACAGAACATACAGGCAGGATGGCCAAGTGGTCTAAGTCGCTGGCTTAAGGCACCAGTCACTTGCGTGGTGTTGGTTCG
>JAAGZN010000874.1 GCA_024206165.1 Bacteroidota bacterium | reverse complement strand
GTGAGTCCCTTAAAAAAGGCAAAAAGATGATAAGCCACTCAAGTTCATGAATGCCTTACTCAGCTACAATGAGCTGATGGAATCTGAGCGATGTATCTGGGCATTGCCTCCTTGGTTTGCTTATGTCATCTTATTTTCAGCACACAATTATTTATTTTCCAGTCTTGATGTTTCATCAGTTTCTGAGAATGAGTTATTAGAAGAAGAGAAGATACTCCCAATGATTTGGAAAGCAGGTATGAACATTTATCGTAAATTTTATATTCAACCACTGCGCAGACGGTATCTTTTTGTTTGCAAAAGCTCTAGCTGTAGAATATAGATACCTCATGAAGTCTCCAAGGACATAAACTCTTACAGCTGTAGCCTCACTTTGTAAGTGAAAAGCATATTGATTTCAAAGTCCTATTTACTGCAAAGAATATAATAGTAAAGGTAGATTCAGCTTTGAGAATCATAGTTTCCTACTTAGCAGTATGTTTTATAGCTGTTATCTTTCAATGAGCACTCAAGTTTCGCCCCATTATGATCAAGGTGTATCTGATAATATATTCACATGCAGTTTTG